>CAZXZF010000004.1:259-39926 GCA_964645095.1 uncultured Desulfocurvus sp.
GCCTTGGGGTCGCAGCCGACCACCATGACCTTGCGGCCCATCTCCACCAGACCGGCCACGGTGTTCTGGGTGGTGGTGGACTTGCCGATGCCGCCCTTGCCGTAGATGGCCACCTTTCTCATTTTCTTCATGACGAACTCCTCTCAAAAGTGGGTTGTGGAACACGACCCCTAAGGCAAGGGCCGTGCCAGCACTCACGCGTTTTGATAACAGCGTGATATCAGACGATTTTTCCTCGCCACGCGCGCGGATATCGGCTACACTGCCGACACAGGTCTACGTACCAATTTTGTAGGAACGACATTTTTGTAGGCGTGCAGCGGGTGGTCTATGGCTCAGGTCAACAAGCTGAAATTGCAGCGCTTTGCCAAGTCTGGAGGCAACTGGCACCAGAGGTGCAATTCCCCCTGCCACAACCAGGGGGAAACCATGCTCATCGACAGCACACTCAGGGAAGGGGCACAGGCGTACGGGGTCTACTTCGGAATCGGCGCCAAGCGGCGCATGGCCGGGATTCTGGCCGCGTCCGGGGTGGACGAGATCGAGTGCGGCTGGCTGGGCCAGGACGGCCTGGCTGAGTTCGTCCGCTGGGCCAGGGCGAACCTGCCGCCCCTGGAAAAGGGCGGCCCGGCCCTGTCCGTCTGGTGCCCCTGCCGCGAGGCCGATGTGCGCCAGGCCGCCGCACTCGGCCTGGACCGCCTGAACATCGGCGCGCCGTCCTCCTCCGCGCACCGCGAAAAGCGCCTGGGGCTGTCCCTGGGCGGGATGTGCGAGCGCGTGCGCAGCGTGGTCGCAACGGCCAGGGCCGGGATGGTCCCCTACATTTCCGTGGGGCTGGAAGACGCCTCGCGCGCGGCCCTGCCCGAGGCCCTGGCCCTGGCCCAGGCGGCCCTCGGGGCCGGGGCCGCGCGCATCCGCGTCTCGGACACCGTGGGCGTGCTCACGCCCCTGTCCACGGCCAGTCTGATCAAGACCTTTGTGCGCGAGCTTGCCGCCCCGGTGGCCTTCCACGGCCACAACGACCTGGGCATGGCCACGGCCAACGCGGTCACGGCCCTGGAATGCGGCGCAAGCTTTGTGGATGTCTCGGCCCTGGGCCTGGGCGAGCGGGCGGGCATCGCGGCCCTGGAGGAGGTGGCCGCCTGGCTGGGCCTGCGCGCGCCGGCAGTCCAGGCCTACGATCTGCCTGCCCTGCGCAGGCTGTGCCATCTTGCGGCGAGTGCCGCCCACGTGCCGCTGGCCCGCAACAAGGCCATTGCCGGGGCGGACGTGTTTGCGGCCGAATCGGGCCTGCACGTGCATGGCCTGCTGCGCGACCCGGCCCTGTTCGAGCCCTTTGCCCCGGAGGCCGTGGGCGCGGCCCGGCGCGTGGGCGTGGGGGCCAAGAGCGGCGGCGCGGCCATTGACGCTGCGGTGGGCGCGGCGCTGTCCCGGCTGCGCAAGACGCCCGGCCCTGATGCGTGCGTTGACCTGAGCCTGATGGACCGCGTGCGCGGGCTGGCCGGACGGCTGGGCCGCCCGCTCACGGATTCGGAACTGCTGGGAGTCCTGTAACCCGCCCAGTGTGGCGATAAGGAGAGCATCATGAGCCTGGCGCATGTCTTCAAGCACATCCTGGACGGCCTGTGGGCCCTGGGCGGCATTGGCGCCGCAGCGGACCTCGGTCTTGAGTATTCTGGCCTGGAAGACCTTGGCCCGGACTGGGACGCGCTGTGTCCGGTTGCGGCCCATTGCGAAAACATCCCTTTGGAGGGCGAGCTGTGCAAGATCCCCTGTTCGAACTGCTCGTCCCGGCACTCGTCCCGCTAGGGCTGACCCTCAAGGTGGCGCTGACGGCCACGGCCGGGGCCTGCGTCCTCGGGGTCGGGGCGGGCTATGCCCTGTCGCGCCCTGGCTTGTCCGGCCGTGGGCTGCCGGGCCGGGAGCTGCTGGACGCCCTGTGCACCCTGCCGCTGGTGCTGCCGCCCACGGTCATCGGCTACTACCTGCTGGTGCTTTTCGGGCGGCGCGGAGTGCTCGGGCAATGGCTGCAAGGGACCTTTGGCGTGAGCCTGGTCTTCACCTGGCAGGGCGCGGCCCTGGCCGCCTGCGTGGTGGCCTTCCCGCTGGTCTCAAAGGCCGCGCGCACGGCCTTTGAGGGCGTGGACCCGAATCTGGAGTTTGCTGCGCGCAGCCTGGGGGCAGGGGAGGGCAGCGTGTTTGTGCGCGTGTCCCTGCCGCTGGCCTGGCGCGGGGTGCTCGCAGGCACCATGCTGGCCCTGGCCCGGGCCATGGGCGAGTTCGGGGCCACGCTGATGCTCGCCGGGAACCTGCCGGGCCGGACCCAGACGCTGTCGCTGGCCGTGTACGACGCCGTGCAGGCCGGACGCGACAACGAGGCGCTGTTCCTGGTGCTGCTGACCTCGCTGGTGTGCATCCTGCTGCTGCTGGCCTCGGGAAAATTTCTCAAGCCTTCCAACACAATCTGAATCCAAGGAGTTCGACATGCGGAAATTGCGCCATGCCTTCGGAGTGTTCGCCCTGATCCTGCTGCTCGCAGTTCCGGCCATCCCGGCCCAGGCCGAAGACCTCATCGTCTCTGCCGCCGCCAGCCTGACCAATGCCTTTGACGTGGTGAAGAAGAGCTTTGAGGCCGCGCACCCCGGCGTGACCGTGGTCACCAATTACGGGGCCTCGGGCGCGCTGCTCAAGCAGATGGAGAGCGGCGCGCCAGTGGACGTGTTCGCCAGCGCGGACCAGAAGACCATGGACCAGGCCGTGGACAAGAAGCTGGTGCAGCCGGCCACCCGCCGCGACTTTGTCCGCAACGGCCTGGTGCTGGTGGTTCCGGCGGATTCCAGGCTGGGCCTCAAGACCGAGCGCGACCTGGCCCTGCCGAGCGTGGCGCGCATCGCCCTGGGCAACCCGGAGACCGTGCCCGCCGGGCGCTACACCCAGGAGAGCCTGGCCGCCGCCGGGCTGTGGGACGCCCTCAAGCCCAAGTACATCATGGGCAGCAATGTGCGCCAGGTGCTGGACTACGTCACGCGCGGCGAGGTCGACGCGGCCTTCGTGTTCTCCACCGACGCGCAACAGGCCGGCGCCAAGGTGCGCGTGGTGCAGGAAATGGCCACCACGACCCCGGCCCTGTACCCTGTTGCCTGCACCACCAGCGGCACGAAGCCCGCAGCCAGGGCCTTCGTGGACTTCCTGTCCAGCGCCGAGGGCCAGCGCATCCTCGGCGCCTTCGGCTTCAGGAAGCCGTAGGGAACCATTATGGCGCTGCGCCTGGACATAAAGAAGACGCTCCGCTGCGGGAGCCGCGAGTTCGAGCTGGCCGCCAGCTTCGAGGCCGAGGGGCGCTCCATCGTGCTCTTCGGGCCTTCGGGCTCGGGCAAGACCTTGACCCTGCGCGCCGTGGCCGGGCTCATGGCCCCGGACGCCGGGCGCATCGAGCTGGACGGGCGCTGCCTGTTCGATGCCGCGCAGGGGCTCAATGTGCCTGCCCGCGCGCGCGGCGTGGGCCTCGTGTTCCAGGACTACGCGCTGTTCCCGCACCTGTCCGTGGCTGCGAATGTCGGCTTCGGGCTGGGCCGGGGGCTTTTCGGGCGGCTGGACAGGGCCGCGCGCTCCCGCGTGGCCGAGTTGCTGGAGCTGGCCGGAATGGTTGGCCTGGCCGAGGCGCGTCCGCACCGGCTCTCCGGCGGCCAGCGCCAGCGCGTGGCGCTCTTGCGCGCCCTGGCCAGGAGCCCGCGCGCCCTGCTGCTGGACGAGCCCTTCTCGGCCCTGGACCCGCTGTTGCGCGCGCGCATGCGCCGCGAGGTGCGCTCCCTGTGCCAGGCCCTGGGCACGCCCACGCTGCTCATCACCCACGACCCCGAGGACGTGGCCGAGTTCGGCGGCACGGTGGTGCTCTACGACGAGGGCCGGGTGCGCCGCGTGGCGGCCTTCCGGGACGGTCCCGGGGGCGGCCCGGATGGCGGTGACGGCGCGTGCGCGCTGGTCCTGGGCGAACGCTTCAGCGCCTACGGCTGAGGTGGCGCGAGTTTATTCAATTCTGTGAGACAAAGTGAAGCTTAGAGGCACGTATTTACGCAAATGTAATTTCATCCATTTTGAAGACTGCAAAATTATTGAGCAATTGTTTGCAATTCAAGTCAGTTGCAACATCTCCACGAAAGACTGGGCTGCGGCATTGATATTGCTTTAGCCAAGGCATGACACTCCTGCTTGGCAATCTCAAACTACAGGTGCTCTCAAGCATCTGCCAGATCATCGACACGGCCCTGGACCTCGAACGCGCCCTGTCCGAGGTGCTGCGCATCCTGTCCGAGACCCTCAGCATGAAGCGCGCCACCATCACCCTCATGGACCCGGAGAACGAGCTCCTGGTCATCAGCGCCTCCCACGGGCTGACGGACGAGGAGCGCGAGCGCGGCGTGTACGAGCTGGACGAGGGCGTCACCGGGCTCATCTTCCAGACCGGCAAGCCCTACGTGGTGCCGGACATCCGCCACGAGCCCCTGTTCCTGGACAAGACCGGCTCGCGCCATTTGGAGAAGGGCCGGGTGTCCTTCATCGGCGTGCCCATTTCCTCCCACGCCCGCTGCCTGGGCGTGCTCAACGTGGACCGGCTCTTTGGCGACGAGGTGAGCTACGACGAGGACTTGAGCTTCCTCACGGTGGTGGCCACGCTCATCGGCCAGTTCCTGTCCTTGAACGAGAAGATCAAGGCCCGCGAGCAGGCCCTGGTGCGTGAGAACGTGTCCCTGCGTTCGCAGATCACCCGTGAACGGCGCGGGCCTTACATTGTTGGCAAATGCCTGGCCATGCAGGAGGTTGAGCGGCAGATCCTCAAGGTCGCGCCCACCCGCGCCAGCGTGCTGCTCCTGGGCGAGTCCGGCACGGGCAAGACCTTGATCGCCAAGATCATCCACGAGTATTCCGAGCGCAAGGACCACGCCTTCATCAAGGTCAACTGCGCCTCCATCCCCGAGAACCTGCTGGAAAGCGAGCTGTTCGGCTACGAGCGCGGGGCCTTCACCGGGGCCACGGGCTCCAAGCCCGGCCGCTTCGAGGACGCGCACAAGGGCACCATCTTTCTGGACGAGATCGGCGAGCTGCCGCTTGGCATCCAGGCCAAGCTGCTCCGTGTCCTGCAGGACAAGGAGTTCGAGCGCCTGGGGGCAAACCTGACGCGCAAGGTGGACGTGCGCGTTGTGGCCGCCACCAACCGCGATCTGGGCGACCTGGCCGAGCACGGCGGCTTCCGCGCCGATTTGTTCTACCGCCTGTCCGTGTTTCCCATCCAGGTGCCGCCCCTGCGCCAGCGCAAGGGCGACATCCCGGCGCTTTTGAACCACTTCATCGACATGGTCTCGCGCGAGTACGGGCGGATTCTGTCCTTCACGCCCAGGGCGCTCTCGGACCTGACCCAGTACGACTGGCCGGGCAACGTGCGCGAGATGGAGAACTTGATCGAGCGGCTGGTCATCATGAGCGACGGCGAGCGCGTGGACGCGGTGTTCCTCAAGCCCTACCTGAACCCGGCGGGCCTGCAGAGCCACGCCCAGCCCGACCGCGGCCAGGGGGCGCACGCCTCTGGCGGCACGCCGCTGCGGACCATGGAGCGCAACGAGGTCGTGGCCGCGCTCCGGCGCAACGGCTGGGTGCAGTACAAGGCCGCCGAGGAACTGGGCATCACCCCGCGCCAGATCGGCTACCGCATCAAGAAGTACGGGCTGTCCGCGGTCATCGAGAAGCAGGCTGCGCATCTGGCGGGGAGCCGCTAGGCTCTGCAGCTCAACGCATTGCGAGTGACAAGGCCCCGCCGCGAACCCTGTTGTTCGCCTGCGGGGCCTTGTTTTTTCTTGGCGTCAGGGTCGGAATCGAACCGGCATGGCCCGAAGGTTCAGGGCTTTTACATCTCGCGATCCGCTTAACGATTACAGCATATTGTGATGTCCTCGCGAATGATTTGTGACGGTTGCGTGCGCCTGCGCAGGCATGAACGCGCAATGGTTCGCACTCGCAGCGGTGCAGGATTAAAGCAAGATTTCAGCTTCATTCCACGGCCCTTTGTCCACGGGGTTTCTGGGCCCTGGCCAGCCCTCGGCCAGGATACTTTACTGCCGCAATGGACAACAATTTCATAATGGCCTAGCATAAGCTTGGGATACACCGCAGATGCCGGGCAGGCGCTTGAAACGGCCCACAACCCAAGCTGGCAAAAAGGAGATTCAGAATGCTTTTAGACATCACAGGGGTAGGTCTCTTCCTGGTTCTTGCGGTCGCGGCCTTGTTCTCCTCCTCGGCCATCCGCATCTTTCGTGAATATGAGCGGGGAGTCGTGTTCACCCTGGGACGTTTCTCAAAGGTGAAAGGCCCGGGGCTTGTGATCCTCATCCCCGGAATCCAGAAGGCCGTCCGGGTGGATTTGCGCACGGTGGTGCTCGAGGTGCCGACGCAGGACGTGATCTCGCGCGACAATGTCTCGGTGAGCGTCAGCGCGGTGGTCTACTTTCGGGTTGTGGATCCGGAGAGGGCGATCATCCAGGTCATGGACTTCCTCAACGCCACCAGCCAGCTGGCCCAGACCATGCTGCGCTCGGTGCTCGGCAAGCACCAGCTGGACGACATGCTGGCCGAGCGCGAGAAGCTCAACATGGACATCCAGCACGCCCTGGATGTGCAGACCGACTCCTGGGGCATCAAGGTCTCCAATGTTGAAATCAAGCAGGTCGACCTGACGGAATCGATGATCCGGGCCATTGCCCGGCAGGCCGAGGCGGAACGCGAACGGCGCGCCAAGGTCATCCATGCGGAAGGGGAACTGCAGGCTTCGGAGAAGCTCTTCCAGGCGGCAAAGATTCTCGCCCAGGAACCCCAGGCCATTCTGCTGCGCTATCTGGAAACGCTCACGGTCATCGGCGCGGACAAGAACACCACCGTCGTGTTCCCGCTGCCCATGGATCTCGTGACGCCGTTTTTGGCCAAGGCGGGCAAGGCCGTCGGCGGGAGCACGGCCTAGGGCTGCCCTGCGCGCTGCACAAAGAGCAGGTCGCAGTCTGCGGCCTTGAGCATGGCGGAGGGGGCGTCACGCACCACCTCAAGGCCGCGCCGGAAGGGGCTGGACATGACCAGCAGGTCATAGCCGCCCGCCGCAAGCTCGGCCAGGATGCCCTCAACAACGCGCCCGGCCGTGACGGTCTTGACCTCGCAGGCCACGTTCGCTGCCTGGGCGCGCTGTTGGAACGCTTCCACCGTGGCGCGCTCCTGCCTGAACTCGTCGTCCCGGGTGTAGTCCAGGAACGTGGCCCGGGCGTGGCTGCCGAGCAGGAAGTCGTGCCCGGTATACACGCTCCAGCCGGTGTCCAGGACAAACAGGGCCGTGAGGCCCGCCCCGCTTTCGGAGGCGAGCCGCACGGCCTCGTCCATGGCCCGCAGGCAATCGTCCAGGGCCAGCAGTATCTTCATTATGGCAGGGTGCCCTTTTCGTGGTCCAGCACCACCAGGGTCTCCTTGCCCTTCTTGACCTCCATGCCCTCCTTGGCGGGCACGGCCAGGACCTTGCCGCTGGCCTTGGACTTGATCTCCTTGGTGACGATCTTCTCCTCCAGCTTGCCCGCCACGTACTTCTTCTCCTTCACCTCCAGGGTGTAGAGGGGGTCGTCCTTCTTGATCATGGTGTCGGGCAGCACAGCCACGGAGAGTATCTTGCCGTCGCTGGGGGCGGTCAGGCTCAGGGTGGGCACGATGTAGGCCATATACAGGAGCACCGAGGCCGTGACCATGGCCACGAAGATCATGGAGGCCCAGTCCTCGTGCCGGTCGGACCGGAACACTGTCATCTTTCCGCATTTCTTGGCGTCTTTAGACATGTCAAACCCCCTAGAAGTTGGCTTCCTTGTCGAGGAAGAACAGGATCACCAGCAGCGCCAGGACGTACTTGGTGGCTCCGGCGATGAGGCCGACCTTGAGCGGCTTGCCGCCGGCGGTCTTGAGTTCCTTGATGTCGATGTACGCGCCCTGGCCGAGCAGGCCCACGGAGAAGATCCAGGCCATGCAGGTGCGCAGGAGCTTGAGGGTCTCGGAGCCCTCGGGGCCGAGCATGTGCAAGGAGGACAGGCCGGTCATGGCGAAGAAGCCCAGCACGAAGATCGGGAACTTGTCCCGGATGATGTTGCCAAGGGAGACGCATTCGGCCTCGGCCTCGGCGCGCCAGTACCAGAGGGTGATGAAGAAGACCACGAAGGGGATGCTTATGACGCGCACCACGTTCCAGACTTCGCCGAAGGCCACGGCCGTGCCTGGAGCGATGGTCGGGTTGAAGGCCAGGCAGGTGGCCAGCACCTGTCCGGAGTTCAGGATGCCCGTGCCGACCCAGGCGCCGAACTGGTAGTCGGTCAGGCCCAGGGCCTTGCCGATGAAGGGGCTTATGAACATGGTGATCACGCCGAAACCCAGGATGGTGGCGATGGACAGGGCCACGTCAGCGGGCTTGGCCCGCACGCCGGGGGCGGTGGCGATGCACGCGGACACGCCGCACACGCCGCAGGCTGCGGCCAGGGTGCCCACCAGCTCGCGCTCGACCTTGAAGATCTTGCCCAGGAGCATGACCAGGAGCACGGTGCCGAAAACGAAGCTCAGGATGAGCACCGCAGCGGTCCAGCCGAGCTTGAGCAGGCTCTGGATGGTGTACAGCGAGCCCAGCATGATGACGCCGGACTTGACGAAGAGCCGGGTGGTGCGGAAGCCCTCCTCGGCCCAGGCCGGGATCTTTCCGCCGAAGATGACGTTGCGGTAGATGAGGCCGCTGATGATGGATAAGAGCACGTAGTTCAGGTTCACGACCTTGATGAGCCAGCCCTTCTGGCCGAAGATCACCTGATGCTCCATCCAGGGCTCCACGAAGAGCCGAAGCAGGATGACGGTTCCAACCATCACCGCCAGGCCGGGGATGACGGAGAAAACCTTCGCTATGCCTTGTTTTTCTTCCATACGACTCCTCCCTCACTTGGGTGTTTGCGCATGGTTCCCGTCCGCTGTGGCCGGAAACCCAGGATATCCAGTTGCTGAAGCAAGGACGGTGCCAGCTCTCAACGAGTGGCCAACATGCTGTATCCACTTGTTAATTCCCGTAGCTAGGCCTCCCGCATGCAAACTCTTGTTTGCGGCTGGTGTCCTTGTGGACGCAGGGGTGCAAACAAAAGTTGCCAACACCGCCCCAAGGGCATATCAGGGCAAAAACAGGGGCGACATCCATGCGCAGACTCATGCCGCACACCTTGCAATCCAAGTTCCTGGCCGGGCTCGGTCTGGTCATGGCCGGGATGGTGGCCTTCTTCGCCGTCACGCTGAACCAGCACCTTGAGCGGCTCATGGAGAGCGAGGCGCGGGAGAAGGCCTCCCTCATCCTGTCGCAGGTGGAGGCCGTGCAGCGCTATGTGCGCACCACGCTTCGGCCCACCATGTACCGCACCCTGGAGCCAGGCCAGTTCGTCCTGGAGGCCATGAGCACGTCCTTCATCACCCGCTCGGTGATGAGCGACCTGAACCTGGCCAAGGAAGCCTTCACCTACCGCCGCGTGGGCATCGGCGCGCGCAACCCGGATTACGAGGCAAACGGCTTGGAGCGCACCCTCATCCGGCGCTTCGAGGCCGGTCCGCAGCTCGTGCGCGTGGAGGAGTTCGTGGAGCTTTCCGGGCAGCGGCATTTCGTCACGGCCCGGCCCCAGCGTTTCGAGAAGAGCTGCCTGCACTGCCACGGCGACCCGGACAAAGCCCCGAAGGAACTCATCGCCCGCTATGGGGCACAGCGCGGCTTCGGCCGCAAGGTGGGCGATCTCGCGGGCATCGACCTGGTGAGCCTCAAGGTGGAGCGCGACGTGGGCGGCATCCGCGACGCCACCGTGTCCTTCGCGCTGCTCTTCGCGGCGGGCATTCTGGTGCTGTTCCTGGTCATCCAGGGCTTCTTCCACCGCCTGGTGGTGCAAAGCCTCCGGCGCGTCACCGGGGTCATGCAGCGCCTGTTCCCGGACGAGGCCCCGGCCACTGGGCCAGCCGTGTCCCTGCCTGCCCCCGGATCCGGGCGCGACGACGAGATCGAGGACATTCTGCACGGGTTCGAGGCCTTTGCCGAGCACCTGCGCCAGGCCCGGCAGGACCTCAAGGACTATGCCGCGACCCTGGAGGACAAGGTGGCCGCGCGCACCGTGGAGCTCACCAGCCAGGCCGAGGAGCGCCGCGCAGACGTGGCCCTGTTCGTCTCGCTCCTGAACAGCCTGAACGAGAGCCAGGCCAAGCGGCAACTCCTGAACGCCGCCCTGGGTCTGGTCGCCGGGCGCTTCTTCGCCGCCCGCGCCGCGTACGTCTGCGTGCTCTCGGCCACGGACTTCGCCGCCTGGCCCGACCCCGAGGTCCGGCCTGAGCTGCCGGAGGACTGGCACGACCTGGTCTCCGGCGGCGAGCCGCGCCTGGACCCGCGCGCCTGGTTCATCCCGGTGCAGACCACGGGCACCAGCCGGGGCATCCTCTGCCTGTTCTGGGGCGAGGACCGGCAGACCCCAACGGGTCAGGCCAGCCAGGCCGACCTGGCCCGGGCCATCGGCCAGCAGCTGGGCATCGCCATGGAGAACATGGATGCCCTGGACGGCCTGCTGCGGCAGAACCAGACCCTGTCCTCCATTTTTGAGGGCATCGCCGACCCGCTTCTGCTCCTCGACGCCAGCGGCTCGGTGCTGCTGGCCAACTCAACGGCCCAGCGCCTTGCTCAGGAGATGGCCCAGGCCGGGCCGGGCGGCCTGCCCGCGCTCATTGAGAAGGCCACGGCGGGCGGCGGCCTCGGCGAGTTCGAACTGCCGGGCGGCCGCATCTTCGAGGCCAGCCTGTACCCGCTGGAGAGCGCTGGCGGCCGCCGCCACGTGGCCTACCTGCGGGAGGTCACGGCCCAGCGGCGCATGGAGGGCCGCATGCGCCGGAACGAGCGCCTGGTGGCCGTGGGGCAGCTGGCCGCCGGACTGGCGCACGAGATCAACAACCCGCTGGGGGTCATCCAGTGCTATGCCGAGCTCCTGCGCCCGGCCCTGTCCGGACCGCAGCCCCAGGCCGACCTGGAGGTCATCCTGCGCCACACGGGCCAGGCCCGGCGCGTGGTGCGCGACCTGCTCGACTTCGCCCGGCCCCGGTCAGCCTCGCCCGGCCCAAGCGACCTGGCCGCGCTGGCCGCGTCCATCCTCGAGGTGCTGCGGCCCAGGGCTCGCGCCGCCCGGGCCGAGACAATGCTCGAGACCGCCCCGGACCTGCCCCAGGTGCGCGCCGGGGCCGACGCCCTGGAGCACATCCTGACCAATCTGCTCATGAACGCCCTGGACGCCGTGCCCGAGGGCTCGGGACAGGTGCGTGTGGCTCTCGCGGTCGAGCCCGGCGGCCAGTCCGTGCGGTTCACCGTGGCCGACAACGGGCCGGGCATCGCCCTCGAACACCTGGACCGCGTCTTCGACCCCTTCTTCACCACCAAGGAGGTGGGCAAGGGCACGGGCCTGGGCCTGGCCGTGGTCTACGGCCTGGTGCGCGACCTGGGCGGCACGCTGGCCGTGGAGAACGCACCGGGGGGCGGAGCGGTGTTCACCGTGCGGTTGCCTGTGGCCGAACCTGTGGCCGAACCTGTGGCCGAACCTGTGGCCGAACCTGTGACCGAAGGCGGGGAGGATAGTTAGATGCAGCAGCGCATCCTGCTCGTGGACGACGAACGCGACTTCGCCCAGGGGTTGGCCCGGCTCATCGGCGCGGGCTTTCCCGACGCCGAATGCGTCCTGGCCGAAAACTCGGCCGAGGCCCTGGAGCAGCTCGCGGGCGGCGAGATCGGCCTCATGCTCACCGACCTGCGCATGCCCGGCCTGGACGGCCAGGATCTGCTGCGCCAAGCCCTCGCAGCCGACCCCAACCTCACGGTGATCATGCTCACCGGGCACGGCAGCGTGGAGGTCGCCGTGGCCGCGCTCAAGGCCGGGGCCTATGACTTTTTGACCAAGCCCGTGGATCAGGGCGAGCTGTTCCGGGCCGTGGGCAAGGGCCTGGACCGCGTGCGCCTGCTGGGCGAAAACCGCGCACTGCGCGAGTTGACCCGCCGGCCCGAGCTGGACCGCAGCCTGATCGGCGCAAGCCCGCCCATGCAGCGCCTCAAGGAGGCCATCGCCGCTGTGGCGGCCTCGGACTACACCGTGCTTGTGCGCGGCGAGTCCGGAACCGGCAAGGAACTCGTGGCGGCCAATATCCACCGCCTGAGTCCCCGCGCCGCGCGGCCCTTTGTCGCCGTGAACTGCCCGGCCATCCCCGAGCACCTGCTGGAGAGCGAACTCTTCGGCCACGTCAAGGGCGCTTTCACCGGCGCGGACAAGGGCCGCCGGGGCCTGTTCGTGGCCGCCAGCGGCGGCAGCATCCTGCTCGACGAGATCGGCGACATCCCCATGACCGTGCAGACCAAGCTGCTGCGCGTGCTCCAGGAACATGAGGTCCGGCCCGTGGGCTCAAGCGACACGGTCAAGGTCGATGTGCGCATCCTGGCCACCACCAACCAGAACCTGGAGGCGCGCATCAGCAGCGGTCAGTTCCGCCAGGACCTGTTCTACCGTCTGAATGTGCTTGCTGTGACCACCCCGCCCCTGCGCGACCGGCGCGAGGACATCCCTCTTTTGGCTGCGCACTTCCTGGACCAGGCCTGCCGCGAAATGAAGCTGCCGGCCAAGGCCCTGGGGCCGGAGGCCGTGGCCTGCCTGGCCGTGCGCCCCTGGCTGGGCAACGTGCGCGAGCTGCAGAACTTTGTGCGCCGCCTGGCCGTGTTTTGCCCGGTCAGCCTGGTGGACATGGGGCATCTGCGTCAGGCCGGGGGCGGCCTGGCGGACGCCTGCAGCCCGGCCCAGGCCGGGCCTCTCGCCCCCTACAAGCAGGCCAAGGCCCATGTGCTGGACGAGTTCACCAAACGCTATCTGGAGCAGGTGCTGGAGCGCACCGGCGGCAACGTCAGCGAGGCCGCGCGCGTTTCCGGCATCGAGCGCGTGAGTCTGCAAAAGATCATCAAGCGCATGGGCTCAAAAGCAGTGGAAAAGGTGAAATAGGCGCGAGCCCGGAAGTGCGTGCAGGGCCAATGCCGAAGGACTGGCCAGGGGCGGCGGCAAAGGGGCCTGAGCGGTCCTTGGCCGCCCGCGAGGGAACATCTCTGGGCGTTCGCTCTTCCCAAAGAAACATGCCGCACCGGGTGGCGAGGAATGGGAGGGGCCAGGCAGGTCCTGGCCAGGGCCTCGTGATAGGGCTGTCAGCAAATCTTATTGGACCTCGAACGAAGACCATTCGCGATGATTGTTCATCAGCGGGGAATAGTCGTGGGGTGTGGGGATCACCCTGCATCTTCCCCCTGCGGGATGCCAGCGGCGGAAGAAGACGATGGACGGAACGCTGCCGCGTGCTGTATTATTGGGAGTGATGGACGGGATACTGCCGAGCGCCGGAACTGTCGAGGCACATAATCAGCGCAGCGTCCACAGGTTTCGTCTGCTGCCTCTTGCCCTTTCGATGGAGCGAAGATGAAAACGCGGCTTGTCTCCCGGTGCTGGCCTTCTTTGGCTATGTTTTTGCTTCTTGCCATGCCCGCTGATGTCTTTGCTTCGCCAGCCATCGAACTGGCCAGACAGGGCACGGTCCTCGTCGTCTGCGGGACGCAGAAGGCCCTTGGGGCGGGTTCCGGCTTCATCGTCGGCGAGGGCAGCTACGCCGTGACCAATGAGCATGTCGTTAATTGTGGCGGCAAGCTCATGGTTCTTGTGGGCGAGGAGCCCGTTCCAGCGGAGCTTGTTTGGAGTTCAAAGGTCAAGGATCTTGCAGTGTTGAAGCTGCAGCACCCGTCGAATCTACAGCCGTTGACCTTTGCCCGGGGTGAAGGCGTGCATGAGGCGGACACCGTGTACGCCTTGGGCTTTCCCGGAGCGCCGGACACAGTCGTGGATCTGAAGAGCATGCTGCTGGTCAAGATCAGCAAGGGCATCATCAGCGCGAAGGTGAAATCCAAGGATGGCACCCAGCTTTATCAGACAGACGCCGCCATCAATCCGGGAAATTCTGGCGGCCCTCTTGTCAACGACGAGGGCCGGGTCATCGGCATCAACGCCATGAAGCCCATGGCCCAGGTCCTGACCCTTGGGCCGGGGCTCAAGCCCACGCTGACCAGGATGGCCACGGGTGAGGGCGTGGGCATGGCCATCCAAGCGGACGAGCTGCTTCCGGAGCTCGACAGGCTCAAGATCGCTTACAGCGCCGGAAATTCCGCCGCCCTCGGCGTTCTTTTTTCGCCGGGCGGCCAGGGGCTGCTCCTGGCGCTGCTGAGCGTCCTTCTCGTGGGCTCGTTCGCCGTGGGACTTAAGGTGTACCGTTCTGGCTGGGTGCGCTTTGGCCCGCAGGACGCGCCCGGGGGAAGATCCTCTCCGCCGCACGGCCAGGCGTCCGCCCCCCAGCGCGGCCAAGCTCCGGTCTTGCGCTGCCTCGCGGGGGAGCATGCGGGCAATTCGCTCATGCTCGGACCGAGCCCCCTGGTCCTGGGCCGCGATCCGGCCGTCTGCCAGCTTGTGTTCGACAAGGCGAGCAAGGGGATAAGCAGGCGGCACTGCGTGCTGAGCTATCTGCCGGAAGTTCGGGCGTTTATGCTGGAAGACGCAGGGTCGACGCAGGGCACCTACTTGCTGCGCGGGAGTGCAACGCGCGGCGTGCAGGCCCCCGCGGGGGAGGCTGTCCGCCTGGCCCCGGGCAAGCCTGTCCGGCTCGCTCCCGGAGACCGCTTCTTCCTTTCGGACAAGCGTGCGCTCTTCGAGGTGAGCGAAGAGCCGCGGCCCTAAGGCTGAGAAGCCTTCCCCTCAGCGCTCCATGACGAGGCGGAATCCGGTGGTCTCGTTCTGGGGCAAGACGAAGACAGCGCGCGCCGCGCTGCGAGCCGTTTCCGGCCCGCTGGCCCAGTTGCCCCCCCGCACAGTGTGCGCCAGGAACCCCGTGCCCCGATGCACGGGGTTCTGTTTGTCATGCAGGCTGTAGGCCAGGGGGAAGAACTCGTCCTCGCACCATTCCCCGGCGTTTCCTATCATGTCGTACAGGCCGAAGGCATTGGGCGGGAAGCTGCCCACCCGGGCGGCCACGGCGTGCCCGTCATCGCAGTTGTGGAAGCCCTCGGCCTTGGCGTCGCTCTGGCGGTCACGCCAGGACTTGTCGCGCACATTGGCGCTGGCGCAGGCTTCTTCGGCGCTGTTTCCCCAGGGGCGGGCGGTGCTGGCGCCTGCGCGGGCGGCGTATTCCCATTCCGCCTCTGTGGGCAGCCGGACCGAGCCGCCGTTCTTTTTCCCCAGCCAGCCGGCGAATTCCTTCGCAGCGCTCCAGCTCACCTGCACCACGGGCTGCTGGTCTTCGGCCAGGGAGCTCCCATCCGGGGATTTGCCGCTGTCGTGGTTCGGGCGGTACAGGCGGTACTGGGCGTTCGTCACCTCGCGCCGTCCCACCCAGAGCCCGTCGACACAGACCTGGTGCTCCGGTCCTTCCCCGAGCGCCCGGCCGGATTCATTGCCGGGACTGCCCATCTTGTAGCATCCGCCGGGAACCCAGACGAACTCCATGCCCAGAACCGGCTCGGTCCAGACCTCCCCGGCGCGGGGCCGGGCCGGGCGAGGAGTGGCCGGGACAGCCTTCTGGGACCGCCCCTTGGCCTCCAGCGGCGGCTTTTCCTTGGCCGATTCCTGCGTCTGGACGCTCACGGCGCTCTTGTCGAGCTGATCTTGTGCGGCCGTCGCTTGCTTTACGGCAGGGGTGGAGGGCGAGGGCGAAAACAGCCAGGAGAAAAAGGACGGCTTCGCGGGATTGGCCGGCTCCACGGGCTTGACTGGCTCCACGGGCTTGGCCAGTTCCGTGGGTTTGGCCGGTTCCGTGGTCGCGGGCGGGATGAAGTAGAAGTCCCCCACAAGGCTGGAAAGATCCCAGGGGATCTGCTTCTTTTCCGTGGAGGTGGACACATCGCGCCGGACGGTCTTCAGCAGGTCCTCGACCTTGATCCCGGGGGTGGTCATGTGTTTGAGCAGAAAGCTGGTGTAGGTTCCGTTGCGGCCTCCGCCGTCGCTGGCCACGGAGTTGGGGGCGGTGGCGAAGGCCACCAGCGAGCCCGCCGGGGCGTCCATGCGCGCCAAGCCCTGGGCCGCCGAGCGGAAATTCCGCGCCAGGGGGTTGTTCCGGCAGGCGTCCAGGATGACGAGGTTCAGGCCGTTGCCGGCGTCTTCCATGCGGCCCAGCACCAGGCCTGCGTCCATGCACCGGAACTTCACGTCCTGCTCCACGGAGAGCAGGGCGTCCACGGGGACGAGGTAGTTGTTCCCCTGCACCTGCAGGCCGTGCCCGGCGTAATAAAAGAGCCCCACCCCGCCCAGCTTCAGCAGCTTCCAGAACTCATCCACGGCCCCCTCCATGTCCCGCAGGGTCGCGTCCTCCAGCAGCAGGACCTCGAACCCCAGGGGCCGCAGGCTGGCGGCCATGTCCCGGGCGTCGTTCACGGGGTTTTTGAGCGGCGCGGACTTGTAGGCCCCATTGCCGATGACGAGGGCAACCCTGCGTTCGGCCTGGGCCATGCCCACGCCCACGAAGAGGAGCAGAAAGAGGAGGAGCAGGGCTGTCTTTTTCATAGAACGTCCCGTGTTGCGTAGTTTCTGGCGGTCTCTCCAAGGCGGGCGCCGCCGCCTGGCCAGGTTAGACCGAATCCTTGCTCTTGAGGGCGGCCATGGAAGCCCCCATGAACAGCAGCGACATGGCGAGCAGGGCAACCGTGCAGACCTGGCTGCCCGCCGCATGATCGGCAAAGGTGCGTTGCAGGATGGGCAGGCGCATGATGTCCCGCTGGGTCAGGGCATCCATGTCCGGGCTTGCCGCGCCCGCTCCCGTCACGACAGGCGAGCCTGGGCCAGGGGCCAAGGTCGGGCTCGGGGCGCCCGCCGGACCACCCTTGGGACCGCCCGTGGCGTTATTCGCGCCCAGGGTGGCGGGCGCCTCCGGGGAAGCGGCCTTGTTCTCCGCCTGCACCAAAAGCTCGAAGGCCCAGCGGGAGGGCATGATGGTGGTCATGCCCCGCGCGGCCTCATGCTGCATCTTGTGCATGGGTATCATGCCGCCCCCGAGGATGACCATGGGGATGATGAGCAGCGGCACCAGGGTGTCGGCCGCGGCCTGGGTGCGGGCCAGGGAGGATACAAGCAGCCCGAGGGATTGCCCCACCACGATGATGAACAGGCAGAGGCCGAAGAGCTCGGGAAAGGGCGTGGCGAGGTGCTCCAGGAAGGCCTTGGCGATGCCGGAGAGCATCAGGGCCTGGAGCAGGCCTATGGCCGACAGGATGCAGAATTTGGACAGGACATACTCGCTGATGCCCAAGAACAGCATCCGCTCCCGCTGGTAGATGCCGCGCTCCGAGACGATCTCCTTGGCCGCATTTGAGGTGCCCAGCCACAGCCCGGAGATGGCCAGCAGAAAGAGCGGGACCTCCATCTGCGCCTGGCCGTGGAAGATGAACCCCAGCAGGGTGGCGATGATTGGGGCCTGGGCCAGCAGGATTCCGGTGTTCACGCGGTCCTTGAGCTTGAGCACCACGTTGCGCGAAGTGAGCAGGCTGAACTGCCGCCAGGAAAAGGGCCAGCGGGTCTGCCGGATCTTGCGGTCGCTGCCCTCCTTCTCCAGCCCGATGGAGCTGGAGCGGCGCTCCTCCACGTAGGTGTGCTTGTGCCGCGAGGCCGCGTAGCGCTGCTGCCACTCTGCCGCGGGCATGCGGCTCAGGCCCAAAAGCCCGCTCTCCGCCCGGTGGGTCACCTCGCCCTCGGGCTGGCCGGGGTTGAAGAAGGTCAGGGAATCGGGCCAGGCCGGGCCATAGAACACCAGCTTGCCGTGGTCCATGATCAGGACGTTGTCCAGCTGCTGGTAGCTCTCGATGTCGGGCTGGTGCAGGGTGATGATGATGGTCTTGCCCGAGTCCGCCAGCTTGCGCAGGATGCGCATGACCCGGATGGTGTCCACGCAGGAGAGGCCGGAGGTCGGCTCGTCCAAGAACAGCACCGGAGGATCGGTGATGAGCTCCATGGCCAGGTTGACCCGCTTGCGCTGCCCGCCGCTGATGCCCTTCTCGCTGGCCGGGTTCACCTTGATGCCGCGCAGGTCGATGCCTGCGTCTTCGTCCAGCAGGCCCAGAAGCCGGAGGCTGGCGTCCACGCGGCGGGTTATCTCCGCCGGGGGCAGACCGGAGTCGAGCCGCAGGCGCGCCGCGTAGCTCAGGGCCTCCTGCACGGTGAGTTCGCCGTGGATGATGTCGTCCTGGGGCACGTAGCCGATCATGCCCTTGTACTGGTCGTAGTTCATGTACAGGCTGCGGCCGTTGAACAGGGAACGGCCGTGGGTGGGCCGCAGGTAGCCCAGCAGGTTCATGAGCAGCAGGGTCTTGCCCGCGCCGGAAAGCCCCATGAGCCCCACGAACTCCGAGGGGTAGATGGTGAAGCTCACCCGGTCGAGCAGGGTCTTGGGCGCGGTCTTGGTCGGCACCACGAAGGATATGTCGTCCGCGTCGATGCGGATGTCGCCCGCCAGGGCCCTGGCCACCACCTGCCGGTCCCGGCTCAGCCGGACCTCGAAGGTGCCCAGGGACACAGCGTCGCCGGGACCCAGCCGCGTTTTTCTGATGCGCACGCCGTTGACGTAGGTGCCGTTCCTGCTCTTCAGGTCCTCGATGATCCAGTCCGTCTGCGTGGCCGAGACGCGGGCATGGCGCCAGGAAACCTGCATGGAGTCCAGGGGGATGTCGCAGCCGGGGTCGCGCCCCAGGGTGATGGAGCTGCCGGGGCGCAGGGAGATGGACTGGGCCATGGCCTGGCCCGAGCCGCGGCTCAGGGCCTCGCGCACCAGGCGCGCCGCGCTGATCTTGTAGGAGCCGAAGTAGACCGTATCCTCCTGGCGCAGCGGGGTGAGTCCCCGCACAGGATGTCTGCGGTCATTGACGAAGGTGCCGTGCCTGCTGCCCAGGTCCTCTATGGTCCAGCCGCCCCGGGGGGCGCGCGCGAGCCTTGCGTGGGTGCGGGAGACCGAGGGGTAGTCCAGGATGATGGAGCTGGTGGGCAGCCGCCCGATGCTGAAGGTCTGGCCCGCGTGGCCCGCGTGATGAGGGGCAGGCTTAGGCGCAGCGGGCTGGGGCGCGGGCAGGCCCAGGCAGGTCAGTGCCCTGGCGATGAGCTGCTGGGCGGGCACCCCGTGGGAGCCGAAGTACACCACATCCTCCGGGGCCAGGAGGCAGCTGCGCACCGGTCGCGAGCGGTCGTTGACGAAGGTGCCGTTCTTGCTGCCCAGGTCCTCCAGCAGCCACCGCTGGCCTGGCTGCGGCGTCAGGCGGGCGTGGGTGCCCGAGACCGCGGGCTCGCCCAGCACGATCTCGTTGCTGCCAAGGCGCCCGATATGCACGCCCCGGACCACGCCCTTCTCCGTTCCACCCTTGTGCACCAGGCTCTCTCCGTGAGTCCTATGGGGTTGTCCCAGCCCGGTGCCGCTAGCGCCTGGCCCGGAATTCGGCCTTCAAATACTCGCCGATCTTGTCTAATTTTTCACCGGCAGAGGACTTCGTCTGTCCGTTCCAGGTCTGCTGGACCGTGGGCTTCTTGATGCTCGGGGCCTCGTACAGGTTGAGCAGCAGGTCCACATTGGCGCCATCGCCGCCGGGGGCATTGGAGGGGACCGACTCCACAGCCACGAGCAGGACCTGCTGCAGGTTCTCCTTGGCCATGAATTCGGCCAGGGCCGCCTCGTAGCGCCGGGGCAGTCCGCCCATGGTGATGTCTGAGGTGCTGGCCTTCCCCGAGAACAGGTCCCCCAGAGAAAAGCCTATTTTGATCATTCCGGGCCACACCGCCAGATCGTTCAGTGAGCTGATGTTGTTGCGGCGCTTCCAGGCGTCGATCTCGCCCTCGCTGATGGGTACGATCTGGGCGTTGGGCAGCTGGGACTTCACGGCCTGGAGCAGCCTGTCCTGTGTGAATTGCACGGCAAGGTTCAGGTCGGCCCGGCCTTCCTTGATGAACACCGGCAGGACGCCGCAGCGCTTGTCATTGCGCGAGACCACCCGGGCCAGAACGTCCTCGCTCGCCCTGGTCTCCTTGGTGAGGACGCACTTGTTCTGCGCCAGAGACAGCAGCTGCTCGCCCAGTTCCTTCCGGTTGCCGTAGGCGTTCTGGAACGGCTCCAGCACCCGGCGCGCGTCGCAGTATTTTTCCTGGGTATACAACTGCTGCGCGAGGGCTACGGCCTCCTGCCCCTGCACGTTGTGCTTGGCCAGCACCTTTGTGTAGATGGCGCGGATGCGCGGGTCGGAGATGGATTTCTGCTCCGGCTTGTAGGCCGGGGCTGCCTTGACCGCGTTATCCAGGCACTCCTCGACCTTCGCCATCTGGCCCGGCTTGGCGATGAGGATGTTTGCCTTGAGGTAGTAAGCTCGGGCGAGGTCGTTGTCCGCCCCGCTGATGACCCCGGCGCCTTCCATTTCCTGGATGGCCGCGTCCAGCTGAGTCAGGGCCCCGGCGGTGTCGGCGTTGTCCAGGGCCTTCTGCGCGGCCTCCAGCTTGGTCTGCGCCACCGCCCCCAGGACCGTCGCGCAAGGGAACAGGCACAGGAGCGCCAACAGCACCCCGGCCACTCCGGCTACTTGTCTGCTAGTCATACAGCACCTTCTTCGCGTCCTTGATCAGGCTGGCCCGCGCGCGCTTCTTGGCGCGGATGTCCACATCCACTGTCCGCTCTTTGAAATCCGGATTCTGCAGGGTGATCGTGTGCTTTCCGCAGGATAGTTCCAACGCGTCCACAGGGGCTACCTGCTGGGTCTTCTTGCCGTCGATGACGATGTAGCCCCAGGGGTCGGCGTAGATGCTGAGCACGCCCTTGCTGGCCTTCACCTCCGCGAGGAGCTTGCGGGCCTCGGCGGAGTCGCCGTCCAGGGCCAGGGCCTTCTCCAGCCCGGTGCGGGCCTCAGCGCAGTCACCTTCAGCCATCTTCTTTTTGGCGCCCTGTATGAAGCCCTCGCTGAGGCGGCCAAGGCCCGCGCGGGCCTCGGCGCTGATGCCCGGCGAAGCGCTCTTGCTCATGGCCTTGAGGACCTTGCCCGCCTCGGGCTTGGCCAGGGATTCCGCAGCCTGCAGGATGCCCTTAAGCCCCTGTTCCGCCCTTGCTCCGGCAGTCTTGTCGGCCCCGGCCAGGTGCTGCTCAAAAATGGTGAAGGCGTTCTTCCCCGGCGGAACGAGCTTGCCCTGCCGCAGCAGATTTTCGGCCTCGTCCAGGCCCGCGCCCTTGCTGTCGCCGGCGTCGGCCCCGGCCCCGGCCGTCGGCTGCGCGGGTGCGGCCTGCTGCTGGCCTGCGCCGGCCTGGCCAGCCTGAGACGCGGTGTCCGGGCCCTTCTTGCCCGTCAGGGCAAAGACCAGGGCCACCATCAAGAGGACGGCCACTCCACCAAGTATCAGGATTTTTTTGGAGCCGCCCCCCCCCTTGGCGGCCGCGTCCTGGGCCGGAGGGTTCTGGGCGGGCTTTGCGGCTGCGGGCTCGGCGGGCTTGGCCTTGGCTTCCTCCGCCTTGGGCGCCTTGGGCGCCTTGGGCGCCGGGGGTGCTGCCGGGGCCTGCGGCTGTGCGTGCGCTGACTCGGCCTCCAGCAGTCCGCTGCGGAATTCCCCGACGCTCTGCCAGCGGTCATCGCCGCGCACGGCCAGGGCCTTGAGGATGCAGTCGCCGAAGGGCTCCGGGATTCCCAGCCCCGGCAGGCTCGCCAGACTCACCAGTTCGTCCTTGTAGATCCTGTCGGTGGCGGCGGGCGGCAGCACTCCGGTCAGCAAAAGGTGGATGGTGGCCGCCGTCGCGTACACGTCCGTCCAGGGGCCGATGTTCCCCTTGGATGCGAACTGTTCCAAGGGCGAGTATCCCGGCTTGAGCACCACATCCAGGCTTCTGCTCTGTTCGCCCACCACCTGCCTGGCGGCGCCGAAGTCGATGAGGATGGGAGTCTGGCCCTCGGCCAAAAGGATGTTCTGGGTGGAGATGTCGCGGTGAAAGATGCTCTTTTCGTGAACGGCTTCCAAGGCGTCCAGCAGGGGCATGATCACCGCGCGCGCCTCGGCCCACGTCACCCTGCCCCCACGGGCCTTCAGGTGCTCTGAAAGCGACGGGCCAGCCACGAAATTCATGACCATGTAGCCGGTGTTGTTGGCCTCGAAGTAGTTTTCAATCTTGATGATGTTCGGGTGGTCGAGCTTGGCGAGGTTGCGCGCCTCCTCCAGGAAGAGCCGCAGCCCCTCCTGAAAATGCTCGACCGCGTCCCCGGTGCTCGGCTTGATGCTTGTGGTGTTTCCATAGCGGCTGGCCAGGGCGGTGGGCAGGTATTCCTTCACCGCCACCGGCTTCAGGAAGAACTTGTCGTAACCGAGGTAGGTGACGCCGAAACCGCCTTGGCCCAGCACGCGGCCCACGATGTACCGGTCGTGCAGCACAAGCCCGGGCGGGAGGTAGATTGGATGGTGCTCCGTTCCCCGCAGGTCGTATCCGCAGTTGGGACACGCGGGCGCACCGCCGATGTCGCCGAAGCAGCCGGGGCACAGGCTGGTGTCGAGGACCATTTCGGGCTTCTGGGGGGAAGGCTGGGGCGCGGCCTGCTGTTCCGCCCTGGCCGACGGGGGGACGGGACGGGGGGCGGGCTCTTGTTGCGTCTCGGCAGCGGGCTCCTCATTGGGAGCGGCCTCGGCTTCATTCTGCCGAATGCCCTGTTCCACAACGTTGCTGACTTCTTTGGCCTTGCCCAGGCTGTTCTGTGCGGCTTCGGCGATCATGTCGCTCAAGCCTTTGCGTCGTTTCATCATGGCCGTTTCCCCTAGGAGATGATCCTTTCAAATTCTCTTGCGAGCACCTGGAAGGCGTGCGCCCCGTTGCTGAAGGGGGCAAAACCGATGACCGTCTGGCGAAGCAGTTCCGCCTGCTGCACGGCCGTATTGAGCGGAATATGCGTTTCAAACAGGTCGTCGCGGAAGTGTTTCTGAATCTGCTGGATGGTGATTCTGCTGATGCTTGTGCGCTTGTCCACGCGGCTGATGAGCAGCTTGGTGTTGCGGATGCCCGGATTCAACTGCTTCTGCACGTCAATGATGGCGCTCATGGTGCGCTCCAGCCCGTCGATGGCGAAACGGCTGCCGCACTCGATGGGCACGATGACGTCGTCGGCCGCGACCATGGCCTGCACCGCGAACAGGCCCAGGTTGGGCGGGCAGTCCAGCAGGACGTAGTCGAAGTTCGCCACGGCGAAGGGGCGCAGGCGATCCCGCAGGATGCTGAAGCCCTTGCCCGGCCTGGCGCTCATCTCCGATTCCAGGGCGGCCGTCTCGTGGACGTTCGGCAAGATCCACAGGTTCTCGTAGTCCGAGGCGTACACGCACTTGGACGCATCCGCGGTCTCGTTCTCAAAAAGTTCGTAGATGGTGTCGCCGCGGCTGTCGTCCTTCATGAAGACGCTGGAGACGTTGCACTGGTTGTCCAGGTCCACCAGCAGCACCTTTTTCTTGCGCTGGGCGAGCGCGTGCCCAAGGTTGCCCGCAATGGTCGTCTTGCCTACCCCGCCCTTGTTGTTGACTATGGATATGATGCGCCCCATGGCTCCTCCGAAGATGTGTGCGTCTAGTTGGTTGCGATGACCGGATCGACAATTGCCCTGAAGAACGTCTTGTTGAGAGTGGCCTCTCCGTAGCTGTTGTCCGCGCCCGCACCTGGGGTGAGCAGCATCTGCCCCAGGAAAAAGGTCTGTCCGTAGATGGGGATCAGCGCCAGCATGCACTGCTCCCCGGGCCTGCCCAGGTCGTGCAGGCGCTTGGCCGTTCCCACCAGATTCCAGGCCAGCAGCGACACGGCCCAGATCACGCCGAAAATTGTGCCCGCGGTGTTGCCGGACATCCCCGCGGCCCGCAGTATGGTGAGCAGCAGGGCGAAGACCAGCAGGGTCGCGCAGCAGTTCAGCATGAGGAACCCCAGGAATTTCTCCCTGTCCAGCCTGCCCTTGGCCGAGAACAGGCCCTTCAGGAACAGGGTCTCGCGGCCTTGCGCCGGCGGGGACAGGCGCGCGCCCAGCGCCTCCGAGTGGCCAGACTGCCCCGGCTGGCCGCCAGCGGCCTGGAAAACCAGGGCCCCGGCCAGGCTCACCAGGTCGCCCTGGGCCAGGGGCAGCAGCACGTTCGGCTTGAGCTTGCGCTCGTTGACGTAGGTGCCGTTCTTGGACCCGAGATCGCGCAGGTGGATGGCCCCGGCATTGAGGACAAACTCGCAATGCCGCCTGGAAACGTGAGGGTGCTGGCACACCACAGGGCAGAGCTTGGGGTCCTTGCCCACGGCCGTGGGCTGGGGCGTGACCGTAAAGCCCCGGCCCTCCAGCTCCCCGGCGATGCAGTCCATGCGGAAATTCCCGGCAGGCGCGGAGGTTCTGCGCAGCCCGCCCAGCAGCTCCGACACGGTCTGCTGGCGGTGCTCCGGCTCCAGGCTCATGGCCCGGATGATGGCCCGCTCCACCTCCGGGGAAACCCTGTTGCGCGCGCCCTGGCCCAAGGGCGGCAGCTCCGCGCCGCTCTCCTTGCGGTCCCGGGCGGCCGGGGGGGGCACCAGCTTGCCCAGCCGGTTGATGTCTCCCTTGAGGCAGGCGTAAAGGGTGGCGCCGCAGGCATAGATGTCGCTGTGGGGGCCCAACTGGGCGCTGGCGAAGTACTGCTCGTAGGGCGCATAGCCGGAAGTCAGGAAGACCGAGGCCTTGTTCGTGGGCTGCAGGGCTTGGCGCGCGGCGCCGAAATCAAGGAGGAAGGGCTCCTTCTTGTCGGGGATGAAGATGTTGGCGGGCTTGATGTCCAGGTGCAGCACCTTCTGGGCGTGCAAGACCTCCAGCCCTTCGAGCACGCAGCTGAACAGCCGCAGCAGGTCTTCCTCGGGCAGCTGGCCCCGGCGCTGCACCAAAAGCTCCGACAGGGTCTTGCCGGGGATGTAGGGCATGACGAAATAGGCCGTGCCATTGGCCCGGAAATAGTCCTGGATCTTGACGATGTGCGGGTTGTCGAACCTGGCGATGTTCTGGGCCTCTTCCACGAACTTGCTCAGCCCCGACTGAAAGTCCAGGTGGGCCTGCTGGGTGGTGGGCATGACGGTGGTCATGTCCGTGGAGCGCACTGCCAGGCGGCGGGGCAGGTATTCCTTGATGACCAGGGGCTGGTTCAGGGTTTGCTGCCTGGCCATGTATGTGACGCCGAAACCGCCCCGGCCCAGGGCCCGCTCGATGACGTACCGGTTGTCCAACAGGGTCGATCCGGGCAGAGGAACCTGGTCCTGCGGGGACTGGGAGAAGGATTTGTTCTCCGTGTCCGAACGTCGGCTGCCGAGGTCGGAAGAATGGGCCGAAAGCTTCTCGCTCATGTCACGCATACCACCAGGGCCGACATGTTGTCATGGCGCGGATCGCACTGGGCGGCGGCCCCGGCAACCATGCCGAAGAGCTTGTCCAGGCGCTGCCGGGCCGTGCCGGACTGTTCGCACAGGCCGCGCGCCGCGGCCTCGGCGTCCATGTACTGCCAGAAGCCGTCCGTGCACAGGAGCAGGGCGTCGCCCGGCTGCAGCGCAACGCCTGCGTCGCCCTCCTGCACGCGCACCTCTCCGTCCATGCCCAGGGCCTGGTACAGGCGGTGCCGGTCGGGATGGCGCAGGGCCTCCTCCTGGGTCAGCTGACCGCTGTCCACCAGGAGCTGGGCCACAGACTGGTCCCGGGTCATGAATATGGGCCGCGACTCCCGGAAATGGTAAAGCCGGGAGTCCCCGACGGCGGCGAAAAGCATCTCCCCCTTGGCCAGCAGCACCGCCACGCAGGTGCTCTTCATCTGGGCTAGGCGCGCGTCCTGCCTCGCCTGCTCCAGAATGGACTGGTGGGCAAGCCGGAGGGCCAAGGGCAGCTCCTGGCCCGCGGTCTCTGGCGTGACCTCTGCGACGTGCCCGCGCACGGCCTCCACCGCCAGCCGCGAGGCCACCTCGCCTCCGGCATGTCCGCCCAGGCCGTCGGCCATCACCGCCAGCAGGAGCCCCCGTTGCGTCCATCCGGAGAAGCAGCTGTCCTGATTGGTCTCCCGGCCCCCGCGAGAGGACCGCTCGGCCGTTGCCAGCTGGAAGCCCGTCAGGTTTTTTCGAAACAACGAGAACATGCGCGCGCTACTTCTGGGTTTGGTCCGCGCCGGACTTGTCCGGGCTGACAAGGGGGGGCGTGGTGACCGGGCCGGCAGTCGACGCCCTCGCCGAGGTCGGGCTCAACCTCTCCGGGGCCTTGACCCCAGCTGCTGGCTTTGCCTCTGACGTGGGGAAGGAGTTCCCCCGCTGGCCCAGGGCGCCCTGGCCTGAAGTGTTCTGGGCCGTGGCGGTCTGGCCCGCAGGGGCCTGGGCAACAGGAGGTTGGGAGGTGGCGGCTTGCGCGGCCGCGCCCGGCTTTTCCGCCGCGGCCGCGGCCGCAGGCGCTGGCTTTTCCTGACCCTTGGCCGTCGCCGGGGCCTGCGCCTTGGCTGGCGCCTTGGCCGTAAACGTTGCCGCAACCTTTGCCGGGATCACCGCAGGGGTAACCGACGATTTCGACTGGGCCAGAGATTGCTGCGCTCCGGCTGCAGGCGATTGGGCGTCCTTCTTGCCATCCGCGACGGCCTTCTTGCCATCCGCGGCGGCCTTCAGGTCCGTAGCCTCGGATTTCTGCTCCGTAGCGTTATGCGTGGGGAGCAGCACCGCCGTCATGTAGCCAAAGAGCACCAACACAGCGACAAAAACAGCAGCAATGCCAACCTTGATCCCCTTTGACAGATGGGAGAAGCTCCACGTCGCGCCGGTTCGCGCGCCGTATTCCAGCATGAGGGCGGTCAGGTTGTCCTGGTTCGGTCGCTTCTTGGCCAGGGCCGTCTGCACGAAAAGCTGGCACTTCTCCTGGGCGGACTCTTCGGACCCGGCGATGGCGAGCATCTCCCTGCCGGTCAGGGCGTTGTAGAGCCCGTCCGTGCACAGGATGACCTTGTCGCCCGGCGCAAGCCGGACCGCCTGGGCCGAGAAGCTGACTTTGGGGATGTGCCTGAGGCCCAAGTAGCTGGTCAGCATATGCCGTTTCTTGGCCTGGGCCTTGGCCTCCTGCTCGGTGATCCTGCCCTCGCGCAGGCGGTCGTTGAGTTCTTCGCCGAAGTTGTGCTCCTTGTTAAGCTTTTCCATGCCTTCGCCGCGGCAAAGGTACAGGCGGCTGTCGCCCACGGAGACCCAGAACAGGTTGTCGCCCTGGAGCACGCAGGCCGTGAAGGTCGTGCCCATGTCGCCTTCCTGTTCCCCCTTGTTCGCCTCGTGCACCGCTGCGTTGGCCTTGGCCAGGGCGCGCCGCAGGGCGTCCAGCACGGGCTCGGCCGGTGGTTTCAGCCGATACTGCTCCTGGAAGACGGACACGGCCAGATGGCTGGCCCTGCCGCCGTTGCTCTGCCCGCCCATGCCGTCGGCCACGGCCACCATGACCCCGGCATCCGTGCGCAGGGCCTCAAGGGATATCTCGCTCATGCAGAACGAGTCCTGCTGCTCCGCACGCATACCCTGGGCCTGATGGCAACCGAAGCCCAGGCTCTGAATGTCGCTCATTGGGTGCGCCCCTCTCTCCCTTGTTAGTCAGTGGAATTGAGCAGGCGCACGCGCACGGCGGAGGTGCCCATCTCGATGAGATCCCTGTCCGCCAGCACCGCCCTGGATTGCACGGGAATGCCGTTCTGCAGGGGCATGGAGCCCTGGTTGAGCCCAACGACGACAAACTTGCCGTCGTGCATCTGGATGGCGCTGTGCGGCGTGGCGATGGCCCTGTCGTTCAGGTTCAGGTCGCTCCCGCCGCCGCCGATGGTGATACCCTGGTCGGTGATGTGGGCCTGGTAGGACCCGACCACCTGGCCATCGCGCAGCACCGAGAGCTCAAGGTTCGGTGCGTGCATGGTGGTCACGGGGTTCCTCGGGGGCTGGCCCCAGGTCGTCGTCGAGGACCGCATAATGGTTTCCCCGGAGTCCATGTCCGCATCCTCCCGCATGGGCGGGAGCGGCTCCGGAACCGGCAGGGGCTCGTGGTTGCGCCTGCGCAGGTACCAGTAGACTCCGCCGCCGCAACCCAGCACCGCCAGCACAGCCAGCGAGACGAGGAACCAGCGCGAGGTCCAGAAGGACTCCTGCTTCTCGGAAAAGAGGAAGGTCGAGCTGCGTTCTGCGGAGAGCTGGGTGCCCTCCTCGGCGTAGAGCACCTGGAGCGTGTGCAGGTTGCCGGAGAAGGAGCGGTCGGACTTGCCCGTGACGAGGAACGACGATGCGAGGTCGGTCGCGACCCGTGCGTAGAGCCCGCCCTTGGCTTCCGAGGCCTGGGCGTAGAACCCGCCGCTGAGCTCCGGGATGCGCCGCAGGGTGCTCAGGTGCTCCAGGCTGATGTTGCTGTAGCCGAAGACGTAGACCGGCACGGCAATGGAGTTCAGCTTGAGGATCAGGTCCTCGATCTTGAGGCCGCTGCCCTCGTCCCTGCCGTCGGTGACGACGATAATGGCCCGCTGGTCAGGCTGGTTGGGGTCGTTGGATTTGTTCAGGTCAAGGGCCAGGTTCAGAGCGCTGTAGAGCATGGTCTTGGAGTCGGTGGGGGTGATGCCCGCCACCAGCCCGCGCACCTTGCCCATGTCCTTGGTGAACTCGGTCAGCACCTTGGGGCTGTCGCCGAAGGTCAGCAGGGCCACGCGGTCCTTGGATTCTGCGCCCGGCTTCTGGGCCAGCTCATTAAGGAACCTGTCCAGATCGCTCCTGATCTTGGCGAACTGCTGCTTGTGCAGCGAGCGGGAGACATCCAGCAGCACGGTGTAGGCCACCCCGCGGGAGGAGGACCCGGTAGCCTGCACCGCGTCGATGTCCACGGCCGTCCCGTCCACCTTGAGCGTCAGCTTCTTCTTGTCCAGGCTGCCCAGGGGAGCACCCTGGAGGTTTTCGTACTTCACGAAGACAGAAAACTGCGGCAATACCACCCTGACTTGGGGAATGCTCAGCCTGCCCGCGAACGCAACGCCCGCAAGCCCGACCAGAAGGGTGATGACAAGGGCCGCCGCTAGGAAGATGCGCCGTTTTGCTCCGTCCATTTGAATTTCTCCGAGCAGAGGGGGACAAATTTAAAAAAGCTGTCGCCAAGTTGCACCGTGTCGAAGCCCTGGAGCACCTCCGGCTCCCGAACGCGGACGCCGTTGCGCTTAACTTCGGCGTTCTTGCGCCGCACCAGGTAGAAAATGTTCTCGTCGGCATCGTACTCGATCTCGGCATGGTCCACGCGCGAGATGGTGTCGTCGCCCTTGATCACGATGTGCATGTTGTCCGCCCGGCCCACGATGTTGACCCCAGGCTTGATGATGTAAGACTTGCCGCGCTCTGGCCCCTGTATGCAGGCAAGCCAGGCCACTACGGGGGAAAACTTCTGCTTCAGCTTGAACACGCCGACGGTGGCGGCGTCCGGATCCACCCCCTTGGGCTGCACAAAGGCGCCAGGGGCCGAGTGCGCGGGACCGGTGGCCCAGTCTGAGCCGCCAAGCCCGATGGACTGGGTCTCTCCCATCATGGAGTCCGTGCGCTCCTCGTCGAAATACTGGGAGCGGTCGCCGGGACGCGCCGCCACTGTCTCCGTGGGCTGGTCAAAGCCGTCGGAGGCGAAGGAATGGGACGCCGCCGACTTGGAAAATCCGCCCGATGCCTGGGCTTGGTCTCTGCAATAGGGGCAGGAACTATTGCGCGAGTCGTCGTAGTAATGAAGACCCGCCTCGCAACGCTTCATGGCCATATGTCCTCCAGGTGTTGCTTCTTTCGCGCCTGCGGCACGCTTCTATTTATTTTGAGTCAGCCACTGCAGCCCGACGACGGACTTGATCAGTTCGATGAACAGGGCGGTGAACAAGAACGCAAAGTATGCACCGATGGGGATCAGAAAGCCCACGCCAACCGCCCGCTGCGCTTCCCAAAAACTCATGCTCGTGTTCTTGAACACCTCGATAAGCTTGACCAAAGAGACGACCGCACCCGAGACGCAGCCCATGCCAAACATGATGGGAACCAGCTTGGTGCCGAGCTTGAGGAAGAAGTAGGCGATGCCAATGGCCTCCTCGCCCGCCGTCGTCTTGGGGCCCACCTCAACGCTGATGGCGTCCGGGTTCAAGCACAGCACGGCTGCAAACAGGCACCCCACAGAACCCGCCAGGAGACTCACGGCCGGCAACGTCGAGTTCCCTACCAGCGAGCCCAGGAAGCTGGCCATCCCGGAAAACATCATGATCAAGGCTGCAAAGAAGAGGAGGATCGCGCCCGCGATGTAGCATAGCGTCAGGCAATCGGTGAATGCCAGCGAGGAAATCTTGCTCGGAGAGGTGTCGATGAGGACTTCATTGGCAACCAGAAACTTGCCGGCCACATACTGCATGAGGCATATGCCCACCGCCATGAGCAGGCCTTCGAAAATCGCCGAGGCCCCGGCACCCTTCGCGGCAAGCACAGCCTGGCCCAGCATGATCAAAAACGCCGAGACGAATAATGCGATGTAGCCGGCCCAGGCGAAAAAAAAGGCGCACGTTTCGAACATGCTTTTGGTGAGCGCTCCGCGGATGGCATCAATGATCCCATCGCCGAATTTGATAAAAAAAGGCCGCTCGTTTTTCAGAACATATCCAGATCCGTTCCCAGGAGCTTGATCGTACATATCCCCCCCCGATAAAGGTTGAACCACCGAACAACATGGCTCAGCCTGCCAGCGTGCCTGACAGGCTGCTCGGTTCACCGCGCTGCTGGCGGTGCCATAAAGTACAAAACTGCGTACTGCGTAGCGCTGTTCCAGATATTTTGTCAACGAATTTAATACGATCATGCGTTCCTTTCTTTGAGCCGGGCCGTGCTTTCCAGTAATCGTCAAGCATACAAGCCAATTGCAATAGACATGCAGCAGTGCGCCTGCGGTTCACACCTTGCTTTGCCTCGTTAGGAATCAGGTCAGGAGACAGAAAAACGGAGTGCGGCATTTCTGCTGCAAGACCCTGATCTTCTTGGTAGCGGGGCAGGATTTGAACCTGCGGCCTTCGGGCTGTGTGCCCGAGGAGTTCCTGTGCTGCATCGTCGTGCAGGGGGTGAGCACCTGCTCCTTTTGCCACCCTCCACCCTGTACGGCCAGTCTTCACCGTCGTTAACAGCAAAGGGCAGGAACTGGACGCCTAACGGGGTCAAGGTCAGACCGGCCAGAGCCCAAACTTGCGGTCGGCATACTCGGCGGGCAGTGCCAGCTTTGACCAAGCCGAAGATCAAGCCGAAGGCCAAAGGGTGACCTTATGCTCCTCAACGGAGCAAGACCACCGTTCTGCTCGAACGGTGGCCTTGGAAATGAGACGAATGCCGTGTGTGAAAAGAACGCATCCCTCCTGCCTCCCGGCGCCAAGCTCAAGCCTCCCGTCACCAGTCCTCATCCGCATTTCCTCTAGTCAGGTGATGTGGTTTCCTTTACAGTCTTGCCAACTCGGCGGATTACATCCGCCACGCTTGACTCCATCGCTGTTGCCGCCTTCATTGAATGCTGATCCGCTCCGGGAGGCGTTGAGCCGGCCAATGCCCAGCCCTTCCTGACGGACCCGTGTGACGTGCTGGGCCGGGGCACGGTGTCGTCATGTCAAGGTCGGCAGGGCCCTGGGCTTTCGTCGCGGTTACTTCACGCTTGTCCATCTGGGAGAGAACAATGAGTGGCGACACGACAGATGAGTTGATCGCACGGCCAGGGCAATCGTTGCATGAGCATCTCGTCAACGTCGCCACCTTGACTGAAGCGTTTGCCGCCCGCTTTGACGCCGGGCCGTGGGGCCGCGCGTGTGGGCTTCTCCATGACATCGGCAAAGCATCTCCCTTGTTTCAGCGGCGGGTTCGGGGAGAAACCCCCCGCCAAGTGGACCATTCCACCGCCGGAGCGAGATACGCCAATGACGCCTGGAGTCAGGTCGGCAAGCTGCTGGCCTACTGCATCGCCGGACACCATTCAGGGCTGCCGGACGGGCAGAGCAATGATGAAAGCAGCCTGGCTCATCGCCTGGACCCAACCCGCCGCCACATTGAGGCTTACGCCGCCTGGCGGGCCTGCCTGGGGGCGGACGCTGAGCCCGCACCCCCGACCTCTGTCCCCTTCGCCAAGCAAAGCGATAGACTCGGCTTCCGCCTGGCCTTCTTCCTCCGGATGCTCTTCTCCTGCCTCGTTGACGCCGACCGCCTGGACGCGGAGGCCGCTGGCGACGCGAACAGCCTCGCTCGCGCGGACCGGCGCAAAGGCTACCCCGGCCTGGACGTGCTGACCCGGCGGCTGGATGCCTTTATGCAGGAGAAGCAGCTCGCAGCAAAAGACTCGCAGGTAAATCGCATCCGCGCCGAGGTGCTGGCCGCCTGCCGCGAGGCGGCGGACCTTGCGCCCGGCCTGTTCTCCCTCACCGTGCCCACGGGCGGCGGCAAGACTCTCTCCTCCCTGGCCTTCGCCCTGGGCCACGCCCAGCAGCACGGCCTCTCCCGCGTGGTCTACGTCATCCCCTACACCAGCATCATCGAGCAGAACGCCGCCGTGTTCAGGCGGGCCCTGGGCGATGGGGGCGGGGAGTTTGTCGTAGAGCATCATAGCAACCTGATCCCGGACGGGGACACAAACGATGACCGCCCGCACCCGGCCACGGAGAACTGGGACGCGCCCGTCATCGTCACCACCGCCGTGCAGTTCTTCGAGAGTCTCTACAGCCACAAGGCCGGGCGCTGCCGCAAGCTGCACAACCTCGCCGGAAGCGTCATCATCCTGGACGAGGCCCAGATGTTGCCCTTGCCGTATCTGCGGCCATGCATCGAGGCCCTGCGCGAACTGACCGCCACCTATGGAGCGAGCGTGGTGCTCTGCACGGCCACGCAGCCCGCGCTCAACGCCTCCGATGACCCCATGCAAGGCCTGCGGGGCGGGCTTACCGGCGTGCGCGAAATCATGCCCGATCCCGTGTCCCTGCACGCATCGCTCAAGCGGGTTCACGTCCGGCACCTCGGGGAGCTTTCGGATGCTGAATTGGCCGGGCGTCTGGCCGTCGAGCCCCAGGCGCTGTGCATCGTGAACACCAGACGTCAGGCGCGGCGGCTCTTTGAGACTCTGCGCAGCGGAGGGGACACCCCAGACGGCCTGTTCCACCTGAGCGCGCTTATGTGCCCGCAGCACCGCAGTGAGACGTTAGCTCGCATCCGCCAGGCCCTGGCCAAGGGCCGTCCCTGCCGCGTGGTCAGCACCACGCTCGTGGAGGCTGGCGTGGATGTCGACTTCCCCATGGTCTACCGGGCCGAGGGCGGCATCGACAACATCGCCCAGGCCGCGGGCCGCTGCAACCGCGAGGGGCGGCTCGAAAACGGTCAGGTTTATGTCTTCCGGCCCGAGGGCGGCCTGCCTCCCGGACATTTCCGGCGCACGGCCCAGGCCGCCCGCTCCGTGGTGGACCGCCACCAGGACGACCTGCTGCACCCGGACGCCGTGCGCGACTACTTCCTGGAACTCTACTGGCAGGCCGGGCCGGACAGCCTGGACGCCAAGAAGATTCTGGAGCGCCTGGCCAGCGACGCCAGCCGTGGCTGGTTCCCGTTCAAGGAGATCGGACAGGACTTCCAGCTCATCGAGAGCGCCACCCAGGGGCTCATCATCCCGTACGACGACACGGCCCGCGAGGTGGTGCGCGCGTTGGACTCCCTTGAGCCGGGAATGCGCGCGGGCGGGCTGTTGCGCCGGGCGCAGCGGCATACCGTGTCGCTCTATACCCGTGAAATGGAGCGCCTGGAACGCGAGGGTGCGGTGCATCGCACCGGGCCGGGCGGGCAGTTCTTCGTGCTGGCCAACATGAGCCTGTACAGCCCCGAGGTGGGGCTCGACGTGTTCCGCGACGACCCCGGCGTATACATGCCGGGTGATTTGCTTGTGTAACGCGCAAAGGACCATCGCGGGATGCCCGCGAGAACAAGGAGGTGCCCATGTCTTTCGGAGTTCGGCTCAAGGTCTGGGGCGATTACGCCTGCTTCACCCGACCGGAGATGAAGGTCGAACGGGTGAGCTACGACGTGATGACGCCCTCAGCGGCACGGGGAATCCTGGAGGCCGTGTACTGGAAACCGGCCATCCGCTGGATAATCGAGCGCATCCGGGTTTTGCGCCCCATCCGCTTCGACACCATCCGCAGGAACGAGGTCGCGGGCAAGCTGCCGCTCACGGCGGTGCGCGCGGCCATGAAGGACGGGGGTTCGCCCGTGCAGATATTTGTCGACGAGGACCGCCAGCAGCGCGCGGCCCTGGTGCTGCGCGACGTGGCCTACGTCATCGAGGCCTGCTTCGACTTCACGGGCGACGAGGACCGCAACACGGCCAAGCACAAGGAGGTGTTCGAGCGCCGCGCGCAAAAGGGCCAGTGCTTCCACCGGCCGTACCTGGGCTGCCGCGAGTTCCCGGCCATGTTCGAGCTGCTGGACGGCCCGGCCCCGGCTCCGCACGAGAGCCTCTTGGGCGCGCGCGACCTGGGCTTCATGCTGCACGACATCGACTTCAAGGACAACATGACCCCGCGCTTCTTTCGGCCCACCATGACGGACGGGGTCATCGAGGTGCCGCACCCGGACAGCCCGAACGGCGGCCCCGATGGGCAGGGGGTGCGCGCATGATCCTGCAGGCGCTGAATGAGTATTACGAAAGGCTGGCGGGGGAGGAGGGCTCGGAGATTCCCTTGCGCGGGTTCAGCAGGCAGCCGGTGCTCTTCGCCCTGGAGATAGATGCAGCAGGCACACTGCGCCAAGTGCTGGACCTGCGTGACGACTCCAAGAAGCGCGCCCCGGCGCAACTGGTGCTGCCGGAGCCGCTCAAAACGCCTGGTTCCGGGTTCTCCGCCAACTTCCTGTGGGACAACACAGGCTATGTGCTGGGCGTGGATGCCAAGGACAAGCCTGACCGGGCTGCCAAATCCTTCCAGGCTTTTCGCGAAAGAATGGTTGAGGTGGCCGGTCAGCTCGACGATGCGGGGCTCAAGGCCGTGCAGGCCTTCCTCGATGCGTGGTCGCCTGCGATGGCCCCGGAATTAGAGGGATGGAAGGACATGGCCGGGCGCAACCTCGTGTTCCGGCTGGCGGGCGAGAAGCGTTTTGTCCATGAGCGCCCGGACGTGCGCCAAGCCTGGCTGACCTATTACGAAACAACGGTCGCAGAAGATGTGGGGCAATGTCTTGTCACAGGGAAACCAGGGCCAATTGCGCTGACCCACACGAGCATCAAGGGTGTTTGGGGAGCCCAATCTTCCGGTGCGGCAATCGTGTCGTTCAACCAGCGCTCCTTCGAATCATATGGGAAAGACCTCCAGCAGGGCCTGAACGCGCCTGTCAGCGAGGAGGCCGCCTTCAACTACACAACGGCGTTGAATGACCTGCTGAAATCCGGCAGCAGGCAGCGGGTGCAGATCGGCGACGCCACCACGGTGTTCTGGACCGAGCGCAAGACCGAGTCCGAGGGCTTCCTGGGCCTCGTGTTCAGCCAGAAGGAGGACCAGGGCGACCTAGGCGACCTGCGTTTGTTTCTTCAGGCCGCGCGTGAGGGAAAGATGCCAGACAGGCTCAAGAGCGAAGGCGATGCGCGCTTCTACGTGCTGGGGCTCTCGCCCAACGCCGGACGCCTGAGCGTACGCTTCTGGCACGTGGACACGGTTGCGGGCATGTGGCGCAAGCTCGGCCAGCACTTCGACGACCTGCGCATGGCGAAGACCTACGACAATGAGCCGGACTTCCCGCCCATGTGGCTGCTCCTGAAGGCCACTGCCAAGCGCGAGGACCTGGACAATCTCTCGCCGCTGCTCTCCGGGGCCTTCATGCGCGCCATCCTCACCGGCGGCGCCTATCCCGGCGGCCTGCTTGCCGCTGTCATCGGGCGCATCCGCGCCGAGCAGAAGATCACCTATGCCCGTGCAGCGCTCATCAAGGCCTGCCTCGCCCGCAACGCCCGCCTCGGCGGCAAACCCCTGGAGGTCAGCGTGAGCCTCGACGAACAGAACACCACCCCCGCATATCTGCTGGGACGCCTCTTCGCCGTGCTGGAGAAGGTCCAGCAGGCGGCTCATGGATCGGGCAAGATTAACAGGACCATAATGGATTCATTTTTTAGTTCCGCCTCAACGGTACCCATGCGTGTGTTCCCATACCTCGTGAACACACTGCTTCCGGCCCACCTGCGGAAGATTGCCTCTGAGAAGCGGGGGCTTGCCCACTACTTCAAAGGTAACGTCGCGAAGTTGTTGGACCCCATCCTCGCGAGTGACGGTTTTCCCCCCCACCTCGACATCAAGGGGCAGGGACTCTTTTCCTTAGGGTACTACCACCAGTTCAACGCCAAGAAGCCTGCCCTCGAAACCGCCGCCCCCGAAACCGAAGCCAAAACTCCCACGGAGGACTAACCATGAGCGCCATCCAGAACCGCTACGAATTCGTGCTGCTGTTTGACGTGGAGAACGGCAATCCCAACGGCGACCCGGACGCTGGCAACATGCCGCGCATCGACCCGGAGACCAACCACGGGCTGGTGACGGACGTGTGCCTGAAGCGCAAGGTGCGCAACTTCGTGGAGCTGGCCAAGGGCAACGCTTCGCCCTTTTGCATCTACGTTCGCGAAAAGGCCGTGCTGAGCACCACGCGCGGCGCGGCATACAAGGACGTGGAGGGTGCTGCCAAGACCGACGCGGACAAGGTGCGCCTGGGCCGCGACTTCATGTGCGCCAATTTCTTTGACGTGCGCACCTTCGGGGCGGTCATGTCCACCAAGGAAAACAATTGCGGCCAGGTTCGCGGCCCGGTGCAGCTGGCCTTTGCCCGCAGCATCGAGCCCGTGGTGCCGCTCGACGTGACCATCACCCGCATGGCCGTGGAGACCGAGAAGGAGGCCCAGGCCCAGAGCGGCGACAACCGCACCATGGGCCGCAAGCACATCGTGCCCTACGGCCTGTACCGCGCCGAGGGCTTCATCTCCGCGCCCCTGGCCGCGCAGACGGGCTTCTCTGACGATGATCTTGCCCTGTTCTGGCAGGCGCTGATGATGATGTTCGACCACGACCACTCTGCTGCGCGCGGCAAGATGAGCGCGCGCAGGCTCCTGGTGTTCAAGCACGACAGCGCGCTGGGCAATGCCCCGGCGCACAAGCTCTTTGACCTGGTGAAAGTGGCCCGTGCCACGGACGCTTCCGCTCCGGCGCGCAACTTTACGGACTATGCTGTGAGCGTGGACAGGGCCGGACTGCCCCAGGGCGTGAGCCTGGAGGAGAAAATCTAGGAGAGCCCATGTACCACGAAGACGACCTGCTGCCGATCTCCGGCCTGCAACACCTGCTCTACTGCGAGCGCCAGTGCGCGCTCATCCATGTGGAGGGGCAGTGGGCGGAGAACCGGCTCACGGCAGAGGGCAAGGTTGGGCATGAGCGCGTGCACGGGGGCGGGGGCCGGTCAGCGCCCGGCGTGCGCACGGCCTTTGCCCTGCACCTGCGCTCGCTTGCGCTGGGGCTTTCCGGCGTGGCGGACGTGGTGGAGTTCCATCAGCCCGCCGGAGAGAAACCGGGCGAGCCCTGGCGGCCCTTCCCGGTGGAGTACAAGCGCGGCAAGCCCAAGAAAGCGAATTGCGATGCCGTGCAGCTCTGCGCCCAGGCCCTGTGCCTGGAGGAGATGCTTGGCGTTGCGGTGCCTGCGGGTGCGTTGTTCTACGGGACCACAAGGCGCAGGCAGGACGTGGCCTTCGACGAGGGCCTGCGGGGTGAGACGGCGGCGGCGGCCCGGCGCTTCCACGAACTGGTGGACGCTGGCCGCACCCCGGCTGCCGAGTACGCGCCGGAGAAATGCGACGCCTGTTCGCTTCTGGCCCTGTGCCTGCCGAAAACCGCAGGGCAGGGGCGGAGCGTGAAAAAGTATCTGGACCTTGCCCTGGCCGGAGGGGCGGAGGACGCATGAAAAAGCTGCTGAACACCCTGTTTGTGACATTGCAGGGCTCCTCCGTGGTCAAGGAGGGGGAGAACGTGGTGGTGCGCGAGGGGGACGAGGTGCGCCTGCGCGTGCCGGTCCACGGCCTGGGCGGGCTCGTCACCTTCGGCCAGGTCTGGTGCAGCCCGCAGCTGCTTTTCCTCTGCGCCGAGCGTGGGGTGGGCGTGAGCTTCCTGTCGATGAACGGGCGCTTCCTGGCGCGCGTGGCCGGGCCGGTGTGCGGCAACGTGTTGCTGCGTCGGACGCAGTACCGCTGGGCTGACGACCCGGAGCGGTCGGCCAGTATCGCGCGCGACATGATCACCGGCAAGCTGGCCAACGCGCGGCAGGTGCTTCAGCGCGCCCGGCGCGACCATGGCGAGAAGACGGACGCCCCGGCCCTGGAGCAGGCCGCCCTGCGCCTTGAGGACTGCATCACGCGCCTGCCGGGAGTGGGCACGTTGGATGAATTGCGGGGTGTCGAGGGCGAGGGCGGCAATGTCTACTTTGGCGCGTTCGACGCGCTCATCACGGCAAAGGAGCCAGCATTCCGCTTCACGACGCGCAGCCGCAGGCCGCCGCTTGACCCGGTGAACTGCCTGCTCTCGTTTCTGTACACGCTGCTCATGCACGATGCGCGCTCGGCCTTGGAGGGCGTGGGGCTGGACCCGGCTGTGGGGTTTCTGCATCGCGACAGGCCGGGCAGGTCAAGCCTGGCGCTGGACCTCATGGAGGAATTGCGCCCGGTGTTGGCCGACCGCGTGGCCTTGTCGCTCATCAACCTGGGGCAGATGCGCGCGCGGGACTTTCGGACAGAGGAGGGCGGGGCGGTTCTTCTGACCGATGACGCCCGCAAGCAGGTGCTGGTGGCGTACCAGAAGCGCAAGCAGGAGGAGATTCTGCACCCATTTTTGAAAGAGCGCGTGGAGGTGGGGCTGTTGTGCCATGTGCAGGCGCTGCTTCTGGCGCGGCACATCCGGGGCGACCTGGACGGCTATCCTGCGTTCCTGTGGCGCTAGGAGGGGATGGTCATGATGGTGCTGGTGAGCTACGATGTGAGCCTGGAAAGCTCGGGCGGGGCGCGGCGGCTGCGGCGCGTGGGCAAGGCTTGCAAGGACTATGGGCAGCGGGTGCAGTACTCGGTGTTTGAGTGCATCGTGGACCCTGCGCAGTGGACTCGGCTTCGTGCGCGGCTGCTGTCTGAGATCGACCCAGAGCAGGACAGCCTGCGGTTCTATTTTCTGGGCGCAAACTGGCAAAAGCGCGTGGAGCATGTGGGGGCCAAGCCGTCAGTGGATTTGGAAGGCCCGCTTGTGGTGTGAGGCTGTGCGCGAACCTGAAGCTCTCCCCAAAATGCCGGGAGGTTCGCGCAACGAGATTGTACAGTCTGACAGGCATGTTAGGGTTATGGTCAGCCGGTGATATCAGTAAGGCAGCCCTCCGCGCTGGAGGTTCGCGTAAGGGTGCTCGCAAAGCCAGTCTGGCTGTAGATTATATATGTGACAGTCGCCCCCCGCGCGGGGGCGTGGATTGAAAC
>CAZXZF010000005.1:0-39725 GCA_964645095.1 uncultured Desulfocurvus sp.
TTGAACCGGCATGACCCGAAGATCGAGGGATTTTAAGTCTCTATTTTGTGATAATTATTACAGGGTTTTGTAGGCGAGCTCCGAATGATTTCTGACGGTTGCGTACGCATGCACATTCACGAACGATCACTGGTTTGCACTCACAGTGGAGCAAAATTGGAGCAAGGTGTTCGGATCGAAGAGCCAGATTATTGGCCGTATTCAGGTGTGTCAGGCGTTCTGCCACGTGCAGGTGCCGAGGGGTTCCGTTACCCTGTAGTGATTGCGTTGGTCGGCGGGAGTTCACATTTTTGGCGTTCGCTCTTCCCAAAGAAATATGCCGCACCGGGTGGCGAGAATGGAGGACTCCAGGCAGGGGCCGAAGGCTGTGGAGTTACCTGATCGTTAGGGTATCCCGCTTGATCACCTCTTCTAGCGTAATCATTACGCAAATATTGCATAGAGCGGAATAATAATTGCAATGCGAGCTATGGCAAAAACTTCCTTTGCCATTAAGGGAAATATTTTGTTTCTCAGTGAGTTGAGCTGTTCGGATTGGGATGACTTTTCTCTTCGCTAAAAGCTGGCAAGCTCTGTTAATTCGTCGCTGGATGGGGCATGCGTTTTAGTTGCTATTTACATTTTAGATAATATCATCTAAAATACAAATAGCAAGGAACATTTTTCAAGCGCCTTGAGGAGGGGGGTATGGCGACCATGGGGGGGGCCATGTTCAATCGTATTATGCGTGAAGAGAGGTGGCAACAGGTCTGGTCGCAACATGCTGCCTTGCCAGACCATAAATTAAAGCTGGATGCTATTGGTTGCCATTAGTGGGTTATTGATGTAAGTGTTTACTCACAAAATTATAACATATGGCAATAGCTGTATTTTTGTTGGCTCCACACGAATGAATATGCCCGAACTGCCCGAAATCATCCAACTCGCCCAGGATCCGGCAACGGACCAGGGGCCTGGCGAGGCTGTGGAGAGCCTTTTCGCCGACAACGGCGCCAATCCCTTGAGCGCTGAAATTTCCGATGACAACCTTGTGGTGGTTTTCGATGGCAAGCCTGCGGCCATCATGGCCTCAGGCACCGGCGAGGTGAGGCCCATCGGCGAGTCCGGCGGCAAGGCCCCGCTGGACCTCACGGACGCTTCCCGTGTGCAGATCATGACCGCAGCCGAGTTCAGCCACTCCCAGCAGCTCGCGTTTTTGGCCAAGGGCGCCACGCTGCCCAAAACCAATCCTGTAGAATCTTCTTCTCCGGGGCAGACCCAGCAGCAGCTGGACAAGATTGCTGCGGAAGCGGCTGCCAAGGCTGCGGCGGAAGCGGCTGCTAAGGCGGCGGCAGACCCTGCGGACCCGGCAGCGGCCCAGGCAGGGGCGCTGGCTGCGGCTGCTCAGTTGGCCAACACCCTGGCCACTCAGACGCTCTATGCCAACATGTCCTTTGGCCCAGGTCAGCAGGGGCCGCTGGGCTTCGCCTTCGACCTGACCCAGGGGCTGTCGGCCCCGGGCGGGATCCTTGCGAACATCAGCGCTGGCGCGGCGGGGATACTGTCGGCCCTAGGCCTGCTGCGTCCTGCTGCCCTGCCTCCCCCGACGCCTACGCACACCCCGCACACCCCGCACACCCCGCACACCCTCCCGAATCCGGTCACGTATAATCCGGACCTCCTGTTGCTCTCCGACTCGGACGGCTCGGAGTGGCAGAACGACGGGACGTACGGGAAGGCCGTGGGCACGACGGGCAATGACTCCCTGGACTACTCTTCAAGCACTGCGAAGTACGCCCTGCTCGGGTTTGGCGGGGATGACTCGCTCAAAGCGGGCAGCGCAGCCAAATATTTTCTTTTCGGCGGGACCGGTGACGACACCATCCAGGGCGGTGATGGTGCGAACCACATTGGCGACATCATCTACGGCGGCCCCGGCAACGACGAGATCCACGCCTACAACGGCGACAACCTGATCTTCGGCAGCTCCGGCAATGACACCGTGTTCGGCGGCTCTGGCAACGACACCATCTACGGCGGCACTGGCAATGACAGCCTGTCCGGCTCCTTCGGCAATGACCTGATCTACGGCGGTGACGACAACGACACCCTGCAAGGCGGCACCGGCGCAGACGCTCTCTACGGCGAGGCTGGCAATGACAGCCTTCTGGGCGGCGACGGAGACGACCTGCTCTTCGGCGGCAGCGGCAACGACATTCTGGAGGGTGGTGCCGGTAATGACACTCTCTACGGCGGCACTGGCGACGACAGCCTGTCCGGCTCCTTCGGCAATGACCTGATCTATGGCGGTGACGACAACGACACCCTGCAAGGCGGCGACGGAGACGACCTGCTCTCCGGTGGCAGCGGCAACGACACCCTTGAGGGTGGGGCCGGGGCCGATACGCTGGATGGCGGCACCGGCACGGACACCGCTTCCTATGCCACCTCGGCCGAGGCCGTGACCGTGAACCTGGTCACAGGCCTGGGCTTTGGCGGGGACGCCGCAGGCGACACGCTGCTGAACATCGAGAACCTCACGGGCTCCAGCTACAACGACATTCTGATAGGCAACGCCTCGGCCAATGTGCTCACCGGCGGCGCAGGAGCCGACACTCTGGACGGCGGTGCCGGGGCCGATACCCTTGACGGCGGCGCCGGGGCCGACAGGCTGGACGGTGGCGATGGCCTGGACACGGCCTTCTATTCGACCTCCACAGTGGCAGTGACCGTGAACCTGACCACCAACGTGAACTCCGGCGGCGATGCTGCGGGCGATTCGCTGCTGAACATCGAGAACGTCAGCGGCTCCGGGTTCAATGACACGCTCACCGGCAACGCGGTGGCCAATACGCTTTCCGGCCAGGCCGGAAACGATGTTCTGTACGGCATGGCGGGCAACGACACCCTGGAGGGCGGGGCCGGGAACGATTCGCTCGTCGGCGGTCTCGGGGCTGACGTGCTGGACGGCGGCGACGGCTTTGACTACGCCTACTACACCAGTTCCACAGCCGTAACCATCAACCTGGCCGACAGCAGCCTGAATGCCGGTGGCGAAGCCCTGGGCGACATCCTGACCGGAATCGAGGGGGTAGTGGGCTCGGCCTATGCCGACCGTCTGACCGGCGACGACGGCGCCAACCGCATTCTGGGCCAGAACGGCAACGACAGCCTGTTCGGCATGGCAGGCAACGACACCCTCTACGGCGAAAACAACGATGACTTTCTGGATGGCGGCTCGGGCAACGACTCTCTGGACGGCGGAGCGGGCAACGACACGGTCTACGGTGGTGACGGCGACGATGTGCTTTACGGGCAGGCCGGCAATGATGTGTTGTACGGCGATGCCGGCAACGACACGCTTTACGGCGGTCTCGGGGCCGACGTCATCAACGGCGGCGGCGGCTTTGACTACACTTCCTACAGCGCCTCCATTACCGCCGTGACCATCAACCTGGCCGATAGCAGCCTGAATGCCGGTGGCGAGGCCCTGGGCGACACCCTGACCGGAATAGAGGGGGTCGTGGGCTCGGCCTATGCCGACCGTATTACCGGCAACGGGAGCGATAACCTCCTGTCCGGCCTGGCGGGCAACGACAGTCTTGATGGCGGTGCCGGGAACGACGTGCTCTACGGCGGGGCCGGGGCGGATGTGCTGGACGGCGGCGACGGCCTGGACACGGCCTCGTATTCGACGTCCACGGTTGCCGTGAGCGTGAACCTGGGCACCGGCCTGGGCGCTGGCGGCGACGCCGCGGGCGACGCGCTGCTGAACATCGAGAACCTCACGGGCTCCAACTACAACGACATTCTGACCGGCAACGCCGCAGCCAACGTGCTTCTGGGCGGCAGCGGCAACGACACCCTGGAGGGTGGCGCTGGCAATGACACCCTCGACGGCGGCCTTGGCACGGACACGGCTTCCTACGCGACCTCAGCAGAGGGCGTGAACCTGAATCTGGCCACCGGCATTTACTCTGGCGGCGACGCTGCGGGCGACACGCTGCTGGGCATCGAGAACCTCACCGGCTCCGGCCTGGGCGACACGCTCATCGGCAACGCAGCGGCCAATGTACTCACCGGCGGCGCTGGCAACGACAGCCTGACCGGCGGGGCCGGGGCCGACACCCTGAACGGCGGCGACGGCCTGGACACGGTTTCGTATTCAGCGTCCACCGTGGCCGTGGCCGTGAACTTGACCACGGGCCTGGGCACTGGCGGCGACGCCACGGGCGACGTGCTGCAGAACATCGAGAACATCAGCGGCTCCGGCCTGGGCGACACGCTCACCGGCAGCGCGCTGGGCAACGTGCTCTTCGGCCAGGCCGGGAACGACCTCCTGTCCGGCCTGGCGGGCAACGACACCCTGGATGGCGGTGCCGGGAACGATACGCTCGACGGCGGCGTCGGCAACGACACTCTGTCCGGCGGCGACGGCAGCGATGTGCTCTACGGCGGGGCCGGGGCGGATGTGCTGGACGGCGGGGACGGCCTGGACACGGCCTCGTATTCGACGTCCACGGTTGCCGTGAGCTTGAACCTGGGCACCGGCCTGGGCGCTGGCGGCGACGCCGCGGGCGACGCGCTGCTGAACATCGAGAACCTCACGGGCTCCAACTACAACGACATTCTGACCGGCAACGCCGCAGCCAACGTGCTTCTGGGCGGCAGCGGCAACGACACCCTGGAGGGTGGCGCTGGCAATGACACCCTCGACGGCGGCCTTGGCACGGACACGGCCTCCTACGCGACCTCAACAGAGGGCGTGAACCTGAATCTGGCCACCGGCAGTTACTCTGGCGGCGACGCTGCGGGCGACACGCTGCTGAACATCGAGAACCTCACCGGCTCCGGCTACAACGACACGCTCATCGGCAACGCAGCGGCCAATGTTTTTCTGGGTGGTGCCGGGGCCGACACCATGGACGGCGGCGCCGGCATTGACACGGCCTCGTACATATCCTCGACTGAGGCTGTGACCGTGAGCCTGTTGACCGGCCTGGGCTTTGGCGGTGACGCTGCGGGCGACACGCTGTTGAACATCGAGAACCTCACCGGTTCCGACTTGGGCGACATCCTGATTGGCAACGCCTCGGCCAATGTTCTCCTGGGCGGCGCGGGCAACGACAGCCTTGATGGTGGTGCCGGGAATGATACGCTCGACGGTGGTGCCGGTGCCGACACCCTTGACGGCGGCATCGGCACGGACACGGCTTCCTACTCGACCTCCACAGCAGCCGTGACCGTGAACCTGACCACCGGCCTGGGGACTGGCGGGGATGCTGCGGGCGACACGCTGCTGAACATCGAGAACCTCACCGGTTCCGACTTGGGTGACAGCCTGACCGGCAACGCCGCCGCCAATGTCCTCCTGGGCGGCGCGGGCAACGACACCCTTGATGGTGGTTCCGGGAACGATGCGCTCTACGGCGGTGCCGGTGCCGACGTCATCAACGGCGGCGACGGCTTTGACTATGCCTACTACTCCAGTTCCACGGTCGCCGTGACCATCAACCTGGCCGACAGCAGCCTGAATGCCGGTGGCGAAGCCCTGGGCGACATCCTGAGCGGAATCGAGGGGGTCGTGGGTTCGGCCTATGCCGACTCTGTGACAGGCGACGACAGCGCCAACCGCATTCTGGGCCAGAACGGCAACGACAGCCTGTTCGGCTTGGCAGGCAACGATACCCTCTACGGCGAAAACAACGACGATTTCCTGGATGGCGGCTCGGGCAACGACTCTTTGGACGGGGGAGCGGGCAACGACACGGCCTGCGGTGGCGACGGCAATGATGTGCTGTATGGGCAGGCCGGCAATGACATGTTGTACGGTGAAGCCGGCAACGATACGATTTTCGGCGGTCTCGGGGCCGACGTCATCAACGGCGGCGACGGCTTTGACTATGCCTACTACACCGCCTCCACCACCGCCGTGACCATCAACCTGGCCGACAGCAGCCTGAATGCCGGTGGCGAAGCCCTGGGCGACACTTTGACCGGAATCGAGGGGGTCGTGGGCTCGGCCTATGCCGACTCTTTGACTGGCGACGACGGCAACAACATTCTGTTGGGCCAGAACGGGAACGACACTCTTCTTGGGGGGCTCGGCAACGACACCCTCTACGGCGAAAGCAACGACGACATTCTGGATGGCGGCTCGGGCAACGACTCTCTTGACGGTGGGGCAGGCAACGACGTGCTCTACGGCGGAGGCGACAACGACACCCTGCTTGGCGGCGCTGGCAACGATACCCTGTTTGGCGGGGTTGGCGTTGATCGCGTTGACGGTGGCACCGGCAATGATGTCTTTGTCTACAATACCGGCGACGCTTCCTCGGGTGAGGCCATCATCGGCGGAGCGGCTCCGGACACCGACGCCATCCGGGTGGACACGAGCACGGACTTCACCTTGGCCAGCATCAGCCACATCGAGGAAATCTGGCTCAACGGAGACCATGTGGAGGCCACGTTCACGGGCAGCCAGCTCGGGACGTGGAAGATGTATGACTTCGGCAGTTCAGGCACGGTCCATGTCAGCGCCAGCGCGAGCACAACCGACCTCTCGCACCTGACCTTCGATGCCAGCTGGGACAGCTCCGACAGCATGCACGTGATCGGGCTGGGGATTGCGGAGAACATCCTCGGCTCCTCGGCCAATGACTCCATCGAGGGCTTTGGGGGCAACGATACCATCACCGGCGGCGCAGGCAATGACACCTTCGACGGCGGCGCAGGCAACGACCAGCTCATCGGCGGGGACGGCACGGACACCGCGAGCTACGCGAGCGCCACGGCTGGCGTCATCGTGAATCTGTCCACCGGCGTGGCCACCGGCGGCGCAGGCACGGACGCGCTCACGAGCATTGAGAGTGTCACGGGTTCCCACTACAATGACATCCTCACCGGCGATGCCGGCAGCAATGTCCTCGACGGGGGAGACGGCAACGACTCCATTGACGGAGGTGCTGGCAACGACCATCTTCTTGGCGGAAGCGGTGCGGATGCCATCAATGGCGGCGACGGCGACGACACCATCGAGGGCGGGGCTGGCGCCGACAGCCTGAGCGGCAATGCCGGACACAATACACTGTCCTATGCGCACGACACCGCAGGCGTGAACGTGGATCTCGGCGCAGGCACGGCCACAGGCGGCGATGCCGAGGGCGACACCTTCGACGGCAGCACCTTCAGCCACCTGGTCGGCGGCCTGGGCAACGACACGCTCTTCGGCAACAGTGGCGACAGCTGCATTGAAGGCGGCGGGGGCAACGACAACCTCTTCGGAGGTCCTGGCAACGACTCCATCGATGGTGGGGCTGGCAACGACAGCCTTTCGGGCGGCGGGGGCAACGACAGCCTTTTCGGCGGATCGGGTCAGGATACGCTCCTCGGTGGGGCCGGCAACGACATCCTCTTCGGTGGGCAGGGCTGTGACACCCTGGACGGCGGCGGGGGCAACGACATCTACCGGTACACCGCCGCAAGCGAGTTCGGGGACACCATCACCCACTTTCAGGGTGGCGACAAACTCCACTTCGACACAACGGCCAGTGACGGGGCGTTCGCGACCACGCTCCACTTCTCTGCGGGCGGTGCGCCGGACGCCACCACCCCCAGCCTCTACTATGACGCCGCTGCGCAGAACCTCATGTACGACGCGGACGGCACCGGCATCGGCGGGGCGCTCACTGTCACCCACTTCGACAATGCCCCGGCACACATCGATTCGTCCGACGTCGAGATCCATCTCGCCTAGACGGACCTGCTCCCCAAAGCTGAGCAACAAACCGCACAGGGACCGGGAGCACGTTCCGGCTCAATCTGTCGTGGCCCCTGTTCAATCTGGATCATAGTCGCGAAGTCCTTACAGGTATGGACCAGCCCCTCTTTATGGTCCGTGCTTCCTATTGGGTGGACCAGGCTTGTGGATGGCGACCATTGGCCAGGTCTTGGCCTGCCTGGCCGTGGAGCAAAATGGCAAGAGAAAAGGACGACCCAAGCCGAGCCGTCCTTTTAACATGTTGATATAATTGGTGCCCAGGGTCGGAGTCGAACCGACATAACCCGAAGGTTGAGGGATTTTAAGTCCCATGGGAAAGTGGTGCCGGGGGCGGGATTTGAACCCGCAAGGCCTTGAAAGGCCGTGAGATTTTAAGTCTCATGTGTAGACCATTCCACCACCCCGGCGAGCCCATTTGCTACACTTTCCGCAACCCCGGTGCAACCGAAATTCGTGCAGGGGACTACTGCGGAATAATCCCCTGCGCTCTGGCCTGACCCCATTCAGCACCCTGGATGACCGCGCGCAGGGTGTCCTTGTCCTGCGGCGCCAGATGGGCATAGCGCCTCGTGGTCTGCAGGTTGCTGTGGCCCATGTGTTCCGCGACGTGCACCAAGGGGACCCCGCGCTGGACCAGGCGTGAGCAGCAGGTGTGCCGCAGGGTGTAAGGAATGACCTTTTCGAGTGCAGCGGTCTTCGCAATCTTGACGAACTTGCGGTAGAAGCCTTCGGACGAGAAGTTGGGGAAGACAAAGGCTGACGGCGAGGTGCATCGGGGCCGCAGGATGGCGGCCATGCGGTCAGTAATCGGCAGCACTCTGATGCGTTTCGTCTTCGTCTGGTCTGCTTCGATGGTCAGCACGCCGCGGTCGAAGTCGATTTGGTGCGCTTCGATTTGCCACAGTTCGCCCATCCGCATCCCCGTGTCGATGAATACGCAGATTGCCTCGGCGATGTCCTTGTATTCCATGCGCAACGCGTTGGCGAGCAGGAGTTCCTCTTCGGAGTCGTTCAGCCAGCGGATACGTCCGAGGCCTTCCTCTTGTTTAGGGAGAAACGGCATGGCCTTGAGCTTTCCACGGCGCCCGGCTTCGGTGAGGATGGCCGAGATGAACGACAAGTATCTGTTGATTGTCGCTCCGCAGACGTGCCGTTCTTCTTCAGCTTCTTGCACGAACTCGTCCAGCCGATCTGTGTCAATCTCGGCGAGCAAGGTCGTGCCGGGGATGTAAGCAGAGACGACGCGCCACTGCTTCTCCACGTTTTTGCGTTGTTCGTCGGACTTCCACTTTGGACGCACTCGCAGGCAGTGCCTGTAAGCTTGCTCGAGGTTCCAGCCCTTGTTCGATTTTTCGTCAGCTGCCTGACGCATCGCCGACGCCCGCTCTTCCATCAGTTCAAGCTTCAGGCGGGTCTCGACAAGTTCCAAGTCTTCCGGCGCCGTCTCGAACGGCAGCACAGATGTCTTGCGTTTGCCGTCGACCGAAACATCAATCAACCAGCGGTCCTTGTGCCTGCGTATTGCCATTGTGATATACCCTCGAAGTTTCGATGGCGGTTTCGAGAAACTGACGCATGATTTCTCCTAACAAGCGCTTGCCCTTCTGCGTCATCGAAGCGCGTTTCCTTCGTCGGTCACGAGGCGACATCTCGACAGAGACTATGCCGTAGTCGCTCATCTGGTAGAGGATGCGGGCGGCCGTGGTAGCCGCTGTGGCAGTCCGATCCTGAACGTCAGTGAAGTCCAGAGCTTGGCCTGGAGATGCCCCGAGGGTCATAAATACCCGGTAAAACTCGGGGTACGTCTCCGGGAGCATCTTGTGCAGTTCGTAAATCTTCAACGCTGCTTTCGCATTATGTGGGAAAAACATGTAGTATCTCCTTGGTTTGTATGTAGAGGCACAATCGCCTGATGTGTCCCACGAACCAGGGCCGCGCTCGTGAAACATGCAAGGGACTATGCTAGTCGTCTTAGTCTTTGACGCGCTTTCCGAAGATATCCAACTCCGGTCCGCCCTCTGGAGCCTCGAACGGGTCGTTGAGCGGCGCCGTGAAAATTTCCCACTTGCCGGGGTTGAGCAGGCGCTTGCTCCGGACGTTCTCGGCGATGAGGGCGTCGATCTGCTTGTTGGTGATCTTCATGTGCATGCTCCTTGTCGTGTTGATGCTAGAACAGTACTGACAGGATGTAGTTGAACATCATGTGCTCAAGAGCCGCAGTCAAGATGTCGCCTTCGAGTTGCTTGATGCGCACGACTTGGTCCTCGGCGGAGTCAAGCGAGGGGTTGAAGCCCTCATATTCGAAGAGAACGTCGTGGAGGCCTACCTGCATGCACTGCACGGCGTCGCACGTGTTCTTGTCGAGCGGTCCCACAGCCAGGGCGACTTAAGGCGATCAAGGCCGTCTCGTAGTCCGCCAGTCCTTCACGAACGGGGAGTTGGTCAGTGAGAATATGTTTCGTCATTCGTTGCTCACGAAGTTGTCGCGGATGCTCTGCGTGTCGTCTGGCAGAACGCGTCGTGGCTCGTGTCGGAGATGCCGTCCGTAAACAAGAACCGCTTCAGGATATCGATCATGCCTCGGCCTCTTTTTCCAGTTCAGCGAAGAACTCGCGACCGATGCGGATGCCTTCGTCGATGCTAGTGGCACCGTGCACGTAGACCCATCCCCTCACGAGCGACAACTTGGGCCGGTTGGTGAAAGGCTCGTAGACGCAACGGCAGTTCTCGCGCATGGCCACGGTCCTGGTGGTGATGCGGGAGAAGGTCCTGAAGTTGATGCTGACCCATTCCGCACCCGCCTCTTCCTGTGCCTGCTTGTCGATGGCGTCCCAGGCGTCGTCAATGCTTGTGGGCTGTGCGAAGTCGAACTTCTTGAGGGTCTTGTCAGACTCACGATCGTGGAGGCGCCAGTGCGTCTGATACATGTTCTTGCTGATATACGTCTTTCCGAGCCGAACCATTTCAGTCCATTCCATTGTCTTGCCCTTGTCGTTAGAGGTTGTTGGCACTGGTGACCACGCTAGCGCCCCCTCTCGCCGCCACGAAGCATGAACCTCGGAGCGGCTGATGAGATGCTAGGCATTAAAGAGAGCACGAGCTTCTACCTGGGTGATTTTTCGGATGGTTCCGTCGTCCTGCACAACGCCCCAGTCGTTCTCAGAGGCGTTCCTGCGGTTGTCCTTTTGCCCGAAGCGCACGATATCGCCGGGGCGTGCCATGATCTCCGCTTCGCCGCCCTCGTCAGTGCCGATGTAGTTGCCGAAGAGAAGTTCCGGGCGGTGTCCGACGGTCCACGAGATGACCTTAGCGAGCCAAGGCTTGCTGTAACGTCTCGCGTTGTAGCTTCCGAAGGGAACCGCGATGCGCTGTGGGCGGCTCGTGTTCGTGCGCTGTTCAATCTCTTCGGCTATCTGCGCTTGCAATTTTGTGAGTTCTTCGGTGGACATTGTTGAGAGGGGGTTCATGTCGTATCCTTGTATGTTGATTGTTTCGATGCCAGAGCTTGTGCAGTTCTTCTCCGAAGCGAGCTGAAACTCGCCGCGGCTTGTGATCCACTTGCTTTTCAGCCTGTCGATTGTTGCCATCATCGCTTGCCGGAGCCAGCCTCGGGGGCTTCGTTTTGGACAGTTTTAGCCTAGGGCAGAACCTCCTCGGCGAGGTCGAGGTGTTTGCGGAAAGTCCGCGTACTGTCGATCACGTCCAAGGCGTTCAGAAACATGAGACTCATGAGAGTTTCAGCGTCTACGCCCTCGCGCCTGGCCCAGGCCTGCAACCACTGTATGAATGCCCGGTTCGTCTTTGCCCGCATGCGTATCGTGGGCAGGCTCGCGATGAATGCTGCTGCGCCCTTCTTTGCCTCCGGCGCTATTTCGGCAAATCGTTCAAAAATTATACCATATTAATATACAAAGTCAATACCAATGGTGAGATTTTATTGTTAGTGATTACAGGAATTTAATGAATGTAAGCAACCATTCATGGGTCGCAAGTTGTTGTGGTGAACATGGAGTCGTGTGATATCATTCGGTCGGCTCCGGGGGTGGCCCATTCGCTGTGCCGCAGGGCGTTACGGTTACTCGCTATGCACGGGGAGGGCCCGGTGATTCCCTTGCTGTATATTCGGCACTACAAGGGGCGAATTTGCCACCGCAGTAGTCCTTGCCACCTTGCTGCTCCAAGGTGTCGGCAGGTTCTAGCCGAAGCGTTTCCTTCTTTCCTCATTATCGATTGGCAAGACTTGTCCGATCATGTAGGGTTTACAAATACGTGCGATCATTAAATCAGGAGGAAGTATGCAGCGGATGCTGAAATTCTGGCTCGTCGTGCTTGTATTGCTCTGCTCCGCCCCTGCGAGCGCAGAGCCGAAACAGGGCAGCACCTGGGTGGACTCGGTGACAGGAATGGACTTTGTCTGGGTGCCTGTGGGCACATTTGAGATGGGGTGCGGTTCCTGGTCGAGCGAGTGCTATGATGAGGAGAAGCCGGTCCACACGGTACGTGTGAACGGGTTCTGGTTGGGCAAGTTTGAGGTGACGCAAGGGCAGTGGAAGAAGGTCATGGGCAACAACCCTTCCCGCCTCAAGAGGGGTGACAACTATCCTGTGGAGTCGGTGTCTTGGAATGATGCAAAGAAATTCATTTCCAAGTTAAACGCCCTGAGCTTCGCGAAGTTCCGTTTGCCGACCGAGGCGGAATGGGAATATGCGGCGCGTAGCGGCGGCAAGCCAGAAAAATTTGCAGGCGGGAACTCGATGAATGATGTTGACCGGGTGGCTTGGTATGAAGGCAACAGCGGCAACGGCACGCATGCGGTTGGCACCAAGGCTCCGAACGGTCTTGGACTGTATGACATGTCCGGCAATGTTTGGGAATGGTGTGAGGATGTTTACAGCGGGAGTGCTTATTCGTTCCATCAAAAGGACAACCCTGTGTATGCGACCAACGAGAAGTCGGCCCGGGTAACCCGTGGCGGCGCCTGGCGCGGTGGGCAGCGGTTCGTGCGTACAACCAGCCGTAACGACGCCGCTCCCGGCTCCGGGAATTTTATCGTGGGCTTTCGCCTCGCAAGATCAAATTGATTTTTTGGGGCTGGTCCTGTGTCGAAAAGGTGCCGTGCCCCCTCAGAGATATCTAAACGCCAACGCAGCAGCGATGGTCGGAGGTAGTACAGCGAAAAACAGCCCCAAAAGAGTTTACTGCGCAATGGCCGCCTTCCCTCCTCCGAAGGCAGACATCATAATCGTGATGTCCCATCTCCATTTTCCTGCAACCATCAGCAAAGGCGGTACGGCGAACGGCGTCAGGGTGCCTCCGATGAAAACATTCACGAACAGCACGCACAGTGTCGCGGACTCAAGCGTGAGGAGATGTCGTACGCAAAGATGCGCTTGGCCCAGGATCAAGGCGGTCACTGTCATCGTGGCAGGCTCCGTGATAAAGGACCACAGCAGAGGCACAAGCGCCAAAACGGTAAGATAGAATCCAATGCTGCCGGGCAATGGGATGGCGAAGGCAACAAGGAGCACACTGGCCCTAGCCGTTTGAGCACCGGGCGGGAGCCCGCGATGACCTTGATGGCGAAGACAAACATCGGCTCCGTGAGATTGTGGGAATCGATGTACTGCGTCGCTGCAGTGGTGTCATTGATGGCGAACATCGCCACGACCAGGACCAGCGCCCAGAAGCTAAACAGGCCTTGCGGATGCTCAGGGCGTGCACGCTGGCTGCGTGCAACACAAGGGCTTTCCGTTGAGTTGGCCTCATATTTTTCGATGACATCCATGAGCACCATGTTCTCTGCTCAGTTCAGTGAATACTTGCTTGAGTTTGGCGTTCTCGGACTCAAGCTCCTTCATCAATTGTGGATGTCCGAAGCCTCTTGTCTTTGGATCAAGCTGAACTTGCTGCCAGCGCTGACATTGCCCCTGAACTTCGCTTACAGTGTGTTCAAAATAAGATAAGATGGGCCGCATCGCATATCATGTACCTCACTCTTTGCAAAGATTCGCCACAATCTTCTTTGCGAAGTGCCCTATGTTGACACGGGATACGTCTAGCTCATGGCAAATTCTGCCCAGCCGTGCAAGCCTGACGGTCTGATCGATGTAAGGAGACTCGCTGTACCAGAGTTCGGAAGGGATGAAGTAGGGATATTGCGCGAGAATTTCGTCCTTGTCCCCGCAGAAGCGGATATGGTACTTGTCTGGGGTCTTTATGTACTCGCTTCCGGCCGCTAAGATCAGCGTGTTCAGGCTCTCAACCTCATCGATGGAGTCCTTCAACTTGCTGATGTTCTCGATGGATTCCGTGATGTCCGCGTCTGTTTCGCCTGGTACGCCGATGACGATGTTGACCGTGGTGCGGATGCCCGCCTGGGCGCAGGCCTTGATGTTGGCGCGCACGGTCTCCATGACGTAGCCCTTGCACTGTAGCCGCAAGGTGTTTCTGGACCAGCCGTCCACGCCGAATCGCAGGTGCCGGAAACCGGCCCGCGCCAAGTGCCGGAAGTATTCCGGCGTGTTGCGTCTGTCGATGCGCAACTGCCCGAGGCATGTGACGTTGAGCTTGCGCGCGATGACCTGGTTACAGATGTTGTACAGGTTGTCGTGGTCACCATTCACGTCAGACTCGTTGAAATGGAAGACATGGAAGCCCTGCCGGACCCAGTGTTCAATCTCATCCGCCACATGGCTTGGCGAGCGCTTGCGGAAGCGGAAGCGCTCCGCGCAGAAGCGGCATTTGCCCCATTTGCATCCGCGGCTGGCTGTGATGGGGATTGTGTGCAGTTTTGCGTAGGTCTGGTAGAGTGCGGTGTTGATCCAGCCGTAACGCGGGAAGTCTGTGTCCAGGTTTTGCGGCAGCTCACAGGGTTCGAACTTCCGGCTAGGCAGATCGTGCACGGAGAAGATGCCCGGCAACCCGCCGGGTCGGCGTCCCTCGCGGATGGCTGCCAGCAGCGGTGGGAGGCTGTTCTCGGCCTCTCCGATAAGCATGTAGTCGTAGTTGGTGAAGAGCCTGGGGCCGACGCCCTGGTGTACGCAGTCATAGCCGCCCACAACCACCAGGATCTCCGGGGCCGCCGTCCGCAGGGCGGCGATGAACTGGTCGGCCAGCCTGCGGTTGAATCCGTTGAGGGAGAAGCCTACTGCCTTGGGGCCGGCGACCACGATTTTTTCGAGGATTTCCTGGAGCTGCGGCCAGAAGAAGCTGATAAAGTCTTCCGCGTGCCACTCCGCCTCCAGGGTGTTGTCCCAGGGATCGTCGGGCACGGGTCTGCCGGAGGGCAACATCGGGCGGGCACGGGTCAGAAGACGCTTTTGGTGGAAACGGTGGTAGATAAAGATGTTGCTGTCGATGGTCTGATGCACGACGCCGGAGTCGCGTAGGATCAGATCCACATAACCCAGGCCGTTTGGCATCATGGGCACATAGCGCGGCGGTAGTTCAAGCAGCAGAAAGTCCAGGCCGGGCTCTACCGTAATCTCAGGGATCTCGATGGGGTACAGGCTCCAGAGCGGCCACTGTGGGCTCCAGCCAAAGAGGCTGAGGATGTTCTTCGCCCTGCGCTTGGTCTGCGGCGACAAGTGTGACCGGAGGAATTTGAGCATATTCCCTCAACATGTAGTGGCGTTGCAAGCTATAGCCAGGTGAGGCGCGTTGCAAGCTGTGGCCTCAGCTTATAACGGCTTATATGGCCTGTCTTTTGTGTCTGCTAGCTGTGTTTTCAGGGGCATGTCAATGAATGGACCCGGGCCGCCAGGATTAATCGCTGAGGGGGTGAGCACGCAAGAGGGACGCGGGGGCAGCCCGTGTCCTGGTGAGGCTTGACCAACAGGTCTTTGCGGGTCGGATTTGTTGGGTCCAGTCGTAAGGGGGGAACGGGTCAAGAACCCTGCCGCCTGTCCAAAAACGTTGTGAACAATCGTGACTTGGCGATGCTCCGATGCACAGCCTGGGCCACGATGGTCGCCTCCTTGCGCTGGTAATGGACCTTGACGAAGGTTGCGCCAGTATGGGCGAGGAAGTCTTGCCTGGGGTTCACTGCCAACACTTGGTGCGCTTCGGTGAAGCTCACGAAGAATTGCTCGCTGGCTGTCCGCAGCCCCTTGTCTGTCAGCTCCTCGCGATAAGGCAGGTAGAGCAGCATCAACTCAAGGCCCGCAGCAGAGCAGTCCGCCATCATGCGCTCGAAGATGCGTCCGTTCAGACGATTCGACTCCAAACGCTCAACGAGATCCAGTGCGACATTGTGGGCAAAGATTGCTAGTTTGAGCTTTGGCAGCCTGGCAAGCTCGGCCGTGGTCTCCTCGTGCACCTCGTCAGGCGTTCCTATTGGCGTGTTTGTCAGCCGGAGTTCTTCGCCCTCGCAGGCGAACTTGGGCTTCTTGAAGTCCCGGAAGCCCAGAAGTGAACGCTTCAGATCATCCTCGATGAAGGCCGCCACCACAAGGTCCGGTCGGAGTATCTGGAGCGCGCGCTCCAGGCGCAAGGCCATCTGGTCCGTGCCATAGCCAGAAACCCCCAGGTTCAGCACCTGAATGCGCGGATCAAGGCCCTCTAGAAGGGCGGGCCAGGTATCCGCATCGTCGGCGTCGGACCCGAAAGTAAAGGAGTCGCCCACGGCAAGCACCAGGAAGCGGGATGGGTCGCGGATAAAGGGCGCGTGGCCGCGCGCACCGAGTTCGTTGATGCTACAGGTCTTGCCAGCGTTGTGCAGAATTTGGTTGGGGCGAGGCACCCATCCGAGTTCTGGATCGGGCTGGTTCTCCCCGAAAGTGACCAGCCCCTTCTGGCGGAACACCTCAAAGCGCTGCATCCAAAAGGCGTCGCCCCGGAGTTCCAGCGCCGGGCTCAGCGCGGCTAGGACCGGCGAATGCGGCGGAAATAGCATTTGCGCGAGCCATAGTCCGGCCTCAATGAGCGCCAAAGCCACAGTCACCGAGGCGACACACAAAAGAAAAGTCTTCTTCATGCCATCCGTTCCGGTCTCAGAATTTTTGGCGCGTGGTGGCCTGCCCTTGCCCGTTCTTTCGTGCGGGTGAGGACATCTGCTTTGTCGCCAGATTCTGCCAGCGCAAGGAAGCTGAATCTGTTGAAGTGGTTATGCACGAGGCCACCCTCCCTTCTCCCTGCCCCTTGCGCAGAGAGATGCAGAATTCGGGTCGGGCTGGAAGGACAGAGGAAGGAGGAATTTTACCAATTTTGAAAGTGTGAGCCCGTGGCGGAACTTGTCCATTGGGCGCTCTATGGCAAGCAGCAATATCGCAGCAGCTACAAGCGAGAGGGCGGGGACAGCGACATGGCCCCACTCCGGCTCCCAAGATTGCGCCCTAACGATGGAGATAATAGGGAAATGAACGACATAAAGAGGATAGGAAAGATCGCCGATGAAACGATCCAACTTACTGTTTGATGAATAAAACAATAATGGAATCAGCAGACCTATCATGACATAAAAAAACAGCACGCTGGGACGGTTTGTGTATTCATTGTGTATGTAACTGCTGAACACAAGGCAATAAACTTGGATTGCGCCAAGGCAGAAGATATAGAGGTGGCGCGCCATCAAGATGCTACGGTGTGCGACGATTGCCCTGTATAACCGGTACGAAAGCACTCCTCCGAGGAAAAACATTAAGGTGCCTGGGAAGAACTCATACTGCCAGGCGCGCGAGGGTAACCCCAGAAAGGCAGGGGTAAAGTGCAGGATGATCGAAACAAGAAAAAAAATTACCAGAACAGCAGCACTGCGCAGAACAAATAATGGGGCAATGGCGTAAAAAATCATCTCGATGCCAACTGTATATATCACGCCGAGCATCTGTGTCGGGCGCGGATCGAGAATGATATTTTGCCACACGACGGAAAACGGCAAAAGAATGTCATTCCAAATACTTAATCTGTGAGCGAAAAGAACGCTGGTCGCTATCAAGACGATCAGGTATGTCGGGTAAAGGCGCAAAAGGCGGTTTACATAGAACAGGGCGAAGCCGTGGGGCTCAATCGCATATTTCTCCGTGAGCACCATGGAAATGTAAAACCCGGAAATGATGTAAAAAGTGCAAACAGCAGTAAAGCTGCCAGGGTAAGAGCAGAACGCGCCAGTGAACTGGTAGTGCCCGGCAAGTACGCTGAGCGCCAAATACAGGCGCAAAAGTCCCATCAACTCTCCTTTGGATGTGCAGTGATTGCTGAAAGCTCTAACAGGCGTTCAGCTGATTTCAATGCGCAAGCGCTTTGTTATCGTGTTGCCGCAAATGATCTCTGCAAAAATCGTTACGTGCAGAGTGCTTGGAGACAAATCCCCATGTATTCCACATCAGAAGCACAGATTCCTATGTGTCGTGATATTCTTAGGGCATGATTAGTTGTAACGAGTAGCAAAAATATACCCCCATGGACTCGATGTGTTGCATTGATATCGAGAGTGCTGTTATAATTTGAGGACTTTTTGTATGTATAGAGTGGAAATTTCCACGGAGCTTTCGATGTCCATTGCGGCTGTGACCACGCGCAGTTCCGGACGGATGGGCGGCTCATACGGGTCAGAGATGCCCGTGAAGGCCGTGACCTGGCCCTCCGCCACCCTTTTGTACAGCTTTTTGGGGTCGCGACGGATGCATTCTTCAATCGGACATTCCAGGTAGATCTCGTGGTACGCAGGCGCCAGCCGCGCGCGTAACTCCTCGCGCATTGCCTGGTATGGGCTGATCAGCGCGCATAGGCAGGTAAACCCCAGTTGAGAGAATAGCCGCGCCATTTCCCCGGCTCTGCGGACGTTCTCGAATCGGTCATTCTTAGAGTAGCCCAGGTCTGAGCACAGTCCGTGACGCAACTGGTCTCCGCCAATGAGCAGGCACGGCTTGCCATGTGTGCGAAGATATTCAGCCACAGCCCTGCTGAGGGTCGTCTTTCCTGAGCCGGAAAGGCCGGTGAACCAGAAAATTCCGCCTGCGTTGTTGCTCATGGTCACAAGTGTTGCTCTTTGGTTGCGTGTTCACGGGTCGCCTCTGACAGGTTGAGGCCGCTTCGCTCCGATTTGTCCCTGGGCCTTGCCTTCATCTGTCGATGCGGCGTACCCTTCCGTCAAGCCCTGCATGGTAACGTATGCCCTGCCAGTTCAAGGAGTTGGTGCTCCAGGTGGCCAGAAAGCATGACAGGCTTAAGGCCTGCATGGCCAGAAAGCCTGACGCTCTGCGCCAGGCGGGCAGTGGTGTCTGCGAGAGCCCGCCAAAGGTCACACCCATCGCGGCCAGCCCAGCGAAGTAAAGCCAGCCGCTCAACCCGCCCGTGGTGGCGTCGAGCAAGGCCCAGCCAAATACCCCGGCAAGGCCGAGAACACCCAGGGTCGCCGCTGCCCAGGTCAATGGCATGCAGAACTTGAGATACAATAGCTGGCGGAACCACCAGGAAAGCCATTTGCTCAACGTCTGCCCAGCCAGGGGCGTGAGGAGGGAGGCCTCGGGCACGGCCAGGGCACGGACGCCCCGGCTTTGCAAATATGGCCCCATGGTGAAGTCGTCAACGATGCCGCGTGCCCATACGGCATCCACGCCGTGGGCGAAGAATTCGTGCCGCTTGATGGCCGTGGCCCCGCCCCAAGGCTGGCAGAGCATCGGAAGGCTTTGCAGCAGTTGGATGCCTAAAACGGAGAAGAAATGGCAGATGGTGGCAAGCCCTGCATCTCCTGGTACTATGCGGTGGTGGGTTGTGGCGAGCACCGTCCAGCCATCGGTAATGGGCGCGATGAGCCTGGCCAGAAAGTCCGGCGCGGCCAAATGGGTGCTGTCGCAGAAAACGAAGATTTCCGGCGCATCACCCGCTGTGCCTTGGCACGCGGCGTCAATGCCCGACAGCAGGCTGTGGTTCTTCTGACAGCATGTGCGGGCCGGTCCGGCGATGACCAGCCGGGCCAAGGGGTTGTCCTGCATGTGGTCCTTCACAAGGACCACAGCCGGGTCGTCGGCGTCGCATACAACAAAGTACGTGTCGCAGGACATGCCGGGCTGGTCCAGAAGGGAGGCGAGGCACTTGCCCATCCCTGGCGTGCTTCCCGTGAGTGGCACAATCATGGCCAATTTCGGGTGTGCTGCAGGGGCGGGAAGGCGGCGCTTTTCCACCCAGGTGCGTCGCGCGGTGCGGATGGCCGGAGAGGCCAGCAGATACAACAGCGCTAGAATCATGAGATGCAGCGCCATGCCGAGCTTCGCCAGGGTAATCAACATGGCGTGGCCTGAGCTGGGTTGTGGGTTCTGTAGCTGCGCCAGAGGTGGGACAGAAGCAGGGTCAGTGCCAGCGTCTCGCCCGTGAGGGAGAAGCCGGTCAGGCGACCTGCATAGGTCAGCGCTGCGGCCCCTGTTGCGCTCAGGGCGAAGATCACAGTCGTTCGCATGGACAAAAGTCCAAGGAGGCGCTGGCAGGTTCCTACTGTCAGCAGGGCCACGAAGCCCTTGGTGCCGACAATGGCCCATACTGCTCCGTCCAGGGGGGCGGAGGGCATGAGGAGCAGGCAGAGCGCGGCGTTCACGGTGAGTCCGGCGAGGAAGAAGCACAGCACTAGCTTCTGCCGGCCCATGCTCAAAAGCAGGTAATAGGCAAGGTTATGCACAAAGGCGATGAGCACGCACAGGCAGAGCAAGGGCTGCACCCGTGCGGCCTCGGCATACATGTCGCCGTAGAGCAGGCCGATGAGCAGTTCGTTGCCCACGCCTAGCACGAACATCACCGGCAGGGCCAGGGCCGACAACAAGGTTGTGTAGGTCCGCGCTTTGTCGGTGAAAGTTTCGCGGTCCTTGACCCAGAGTCTGGCGAACACCGGAAACAGGACGTTGCCCAGCAGCAGGCCGGAAGCCAGCACGGAGATGCCTTCCACCAACTGCCAAGTGGCGCTGTATTGAGCCACGGCCTGGGCGCCGCCATAGTGCTGTAGGAAGAACATGTTGAGCTTGTTGTAGAGGATGGCGGCCAGTGCCATGAGAGTGAACGGCAGGGTGCCCCGCCATGTGCTCCACACAGCGCTCCAAAGGGGCGCGGACGCGGACCGCCAACTGCGCGCCAAAATCTTGAGGGATCCGGCCAGGGCGGTTAGGCTCTCCAATGGCTTGAACAGGGCTGTAGCCATGGGCCCAGCCCCGGAAAACAGGGCCAGGATGCCCGCGCCGTAGCCCAGCAGCGCGGCCATGCCGCGCAGTCTGCCCTCCACGTCCTGCCGTCCCAGAGCTTGGCAGACCACGTAGTAGGAGTTCACCAGGGCGTCCAGGCCGAAGGACAGGCCGATGATCAGCACCATGGCCAAAAGTTCTCGCGGATAGCCTTGCCAGAGGCAGAACCCGGCCATCCCCAAGCTGCCGACGAGAAGCAGCGCTCCTTTAAGCAGGGTGATCTGCCGGAACACGGCGCTGGGCGCGGCGCGGCGGCTGGCCAAAAGCAGCATGAAATGCTGGTTGATGCCGAACTCGGAGCAGAAGAGCAGGATCTGGCCCAGACTCATGGCCAGCATGATATTGCCGTATGTCTCAACCGAATGCCTGGCCAGGAGCAGCAGGAACACGGCCTGCACGCCGTCGCGTAGCCACCGGGCGGCCAGCAGGTAGGCGAACTGCTTCAGGCTTTTGCCTCCGGGCGCAGCGTTCACGGCTTGCTCTGCGACGGGCGGGACAGGAAAAAGTCCACGGCCTGAAGCACTGAGGCCACGGTGATCTCGCCCATGCAGGCGTTGTCCCGGCAGGGGTACTCGAAGCCCAGGTGCAGGCAGGGCGCGCAGGAGCGGGGGGAACTCAAGGACACCACACGGTCTGGCCGCCCCACAGCGCCCCAACGCTTAACGGAAACTGGCCCGGTCAGGGACACCAGGGGGGCGCCCACGGCTGCTGCCAGATGCATGATGCCCGTGTTCACGCTCACCACCACGGCGGCATGCTGCATGAGCAGGGCTGTTGGCCCGACGCGAATCCCGGCCAGATTCCGCACACGCTCCGAGTTCAGGCTCTGGACCAGGGACTCGTTGCCCGCATGGTCCGCCGGGCCGCCAGATAGCAGCACGGCAAGCCCGCGCTGTAGGAGGCTCTGCGCAACCAGCCGCCAGCTCTCCTCGGGCCATTGCTTCATGTACGAACGGTAGCCGCCGGGAAACATGTGCAGTACTGCGTAAGGTCCTCCCGGCAACCGTCCCTCGGGCAGCATGGCCTCGGTCTGTGGCAGGAGTGCAAGGTGGGGTTGGCACTGGCCGCTGAGCCCGATCCGTTCGAAAAGTTGACGGAAATTGATGAGCTCGTGACAGTCGTGAGAGTGCGGAACTGGGGCGTCGTATCCGTGGTGGCGGCGTTGGCCCAGGCTCATGAAGCCGACCTTAAAACCCGCCCGTGCGGCCAGGGAGAGCAGGGCACCCAGCCGGGGCCACTGGCTGGCGTCCAGCCAAGCGTCAAAGGGGCCATGTCGGCGCACCAGGGCTGCGGCCTTGAGGGGATTCTTGACGGGCAGGACAACCACCTCGGCCGCGCTTGGCACCATGTGCGCAGTCTCCTGGTTGGCCCGGCTGCAGAAGATGGTCAGGTGGGCTTCCGGGTGCTCCCGGGCCAGGTCGGCCAGCGGGCCGGAGAGGATCACCAAGTCGCCGATGCAACCCAAGCAGAGCACGCCGACGCTCCGGAGGGTCTGGGGCTGGGCGGCGCGCCTGCGGAAGAGACCTGCGGCGCGCACCAGGGGGATACCCGCGTACCGGTCCAAGGTGCGCAGAAGAAGGTTGCCGCGCTCACCGGCCATGACGCCTCCGATGTATCTGGTGGAGGCCTGCACGGCGTTTGGCTGCGTTCACGCCGCAGGTCCTTTGCCGGGCCAGGCGTTGGCCTGGCGCAGGGAGTCCAGGGGCGCAAACAGCGGGCTCTTGCGCAGCTCGGCCCGGTGCAGGGCAAAGGCCAGCGAGGTGCCGAGCACGCCCAGGCCGTAGCGCACGGAGTTCCTGAAGCTGATGGACGATGAGTCGTCTGCGTAGCGGGTGGGGCAGGTCAGCTCGCCCACGCGGAAGCCTGAATAGATGACCTGTGAGAGTATCTGGTTGTCGAAGATAAAGTTGTCGCTATTGCAGGAGTAGGGGATGGCCTCCAGCACTTGGCGCGAGTATGCCCGGTAGCCGGTGTGGTACTCGGAGAGCTTGTGTCCCACCATGAGGTTCTGTAGCAGGGTCAGCACGCGGTTGCTGATGTACTTGTAAAACGGCATGCCTCCCAGCAGCGCGCCGTTTGACAGGATGCGCGAGCCCAGCATGCAGTCGAACACTCCCCAGGCGATGGGCGAGACCATGGCCTCCACCAGCAGCGGGGTGTATTGATAGTCCGGGTGGAGCATGATGACAATGTCCGCGCCCAGGGACAGTGCGGTGTCGTAGCAGGTCTTCTGGTTGCCGCCGTAGCCGCGGTTCTGCGTGTGCCGGATGGTGCGGATGCCCAGGGCCTGGGCCGCAACCACGGTGTCGTCGCGGCTGGCGTCGTCCACCAGCAGCACCTCGTCCACCAAGGCCGGAATCTCCGCATAGGTTTTGGCCACGGTCCTGGCCGCATTGTACGCGGGCATGACCAGCACGATGCGTTTGCCGTTAATCATCTTGTTCCTTTCGTTCTGCTTCAATGCTTAGGCCGCATTGGTTAGCGCACGTGGAAATATTTATCAACAGTCAGGACCGGGGGTGGGCAGGGGCTGTTGGTCAGCCTGGCACCATCCACAGGGCCAAGGAGGCGCAGGGTGCGCCCGTCCGCTGCCAGGGAAAAGGCCCGCAAAACGCAGTTGTCTGCGGGTAGGGCGTTGTCCGGCACAAAGAGCTCGAAGCGTCCGTCGGCCTCGGACCTGGCCACGGCGGCTATGCGCTGCGGCAGGACCAGGAGCACCAGGCCAGCCTGACCAGTACCGGCCCGCCCGGAAAACAGATATCCGCACACCCTGCCTGAAACGCCGAGGCTGGGCTTGATCTCGAAGCTGCCGCCCCGGGTTTCGGCCTGGATGTAAGCCGCCAGGGGCTTGATGTCGCGGTACATGGCCGTGCGCCGCTCTAGGTAGAGCGGAAGCTGGCGGATGACATAGGCTGGGTCCGGGAAAATAGACGTGAGCTTTTGTGGGGTTGTGCAGCGGAAGAGCTCGGCACGCGCCTCGGCTAGCAGGGGCGCGCGGTTGTGCAGAACGATGGCCGAGAGCACTGAGGACAGGAGGAACAGAGCCAGGCAGTAGCCCAGGGCGTGACGCATCCACAGCCTTGCGCGTTCTTGCATGGCGTGGCCGCGCAAAGAATACAGTGAGATCAGGACAAGCCACAGAGGCGTGCTGAATGTGGCGTAGCGGCTTTCCAGCGCTTGTCCCAGGCCAAAGCTGCTGCGGCCCGCCGCTGTGGCCAGGGCCGAAAGAAGCGTGAAGGTAGCAACGCAGAGCCAGGGGGCCAGCTGGGCCAGATCGCGCCAGGCATGCCGCCAGTCTCTGCGTGCTAGGCTTCCCAATACAGGCCTGAGGAACAGCGCCAGCAGGATGAGGGGCAGCGTGCCTGCAAGTAGGGCAAGGGGCAGCAGGTTCTTGTCGCCCACCAGCCCACCGCCCAGGTAGGCCAGGAAATAGCCCAGAAGCAAGTCGGGCCGGGCCAAAGATGCCAGAGGGGAGGGGTGATGCGGCGGGCTTGAGTAACCATGAAAATAGGCCGCCCACACAAGGGATCCAGCCAGGGCGAAAATCGTCGTTTTCGCCAGTTTCTGCCCTCTGCTCCCTGCGTTCAGGGCCACCAGGGGCGTGAGGCAGAACCAGAAGAACAGGCCGTTGACGAAACTGAAGGAGGGGATGAGCCCGGCCAGGATCATGAAACCAAGCCGCGCCCAGCCGAGGGGTTCGTTGGGCCTGCGGGGAGTGGCCAGCACCGCCCCGGCCCACATGCCCAGCGGTGGCAGCAGCACCGAACTGTTGGCGCCCACGCTGAAGGTCTCCCACTGTAGAAAGGAGAACGAAAGCAGGCTGATGGCCAGCAGGGGTGCCGGAGCAGAGCCCGGCTGGGCCGTTTTGGCATAGAGCCGACGGACAAGCAGGAAGATGCCACCCGCCAAGCCTATGTTCAGGGCGCATTCGGCCAGGCGGTTCAGGCTGAAGACCGGAAGCAGCAAAAGGCCCGCAAGCCGCGCGGCCAAATTGCGCTGCTCGTTCTGCTGCGCCACCATATCCGCCAGAGACAGGGTCCCGGCCTGGAGTTTGCTCAGCACGCCCGTCCAGATGGTCCACTCGTCCCAGTTGAGCACGTCCACGGCCCAGAGGCCGACGCAGAGCATCAGGACAAGCGGGGGCACCAGGGAGGCAACAGGGGAGCGCAGCAGCGGGTAAAGCTTCAATTCTTCGTCGTCCTTTGTGTCCATCCTGCACGAAAACCTGCTAACCTATTGTGTGCCATTGCGTTCACGCTGGGACGCAGGTATGGTCCCGGGCACACGAAAAGCAGCAGGCAGCCACTGAACACGAAGGAAGAGAAGGAAGTACTCATGAGGCGGACCAGTTCCATTGCGCCGATGGCTGTTGTCAAACTTCTGTGGAAGCATATGCGTCATCCATGGATTGCACGACGATTGGCCGCATTGCAAGCGGAGAAGTGGCTATTCAATGCCTTCGGGACTGGCAAGGACGACGGTTCTGCCGAAGCCATCCGGCAGTTCAGCCTGCGTATCACCGACCTCTGCAACCTGCGCTGCATCATGTGCGGGCAGTGGGGCGAGAGGGGGTTTCTGCTGGACAGGAAGCTTGACGAACTCAAGCGTGAAGAGGTGCCGCCCGCCCGGTACATCGAACTCCTGGACGATCTGAAGCTGCACGGCCACTCTCCCACTGTATACATCTGGGGCGGCGAGCCCATGCTCTATCCCGGCACGCTGGACATCATCCGCCACAGTGCGAAGCTGGGCCTGCCTGCGGCCATCGCCACCAACGGCACGCGTATGGTCCACGCGGCGGAGACCTTTGCCAACGCCCCTTTGTTCCTGCTCCAGGTGTCCATCGACGGTAACAACGCCGAACTCCACAACGCCATCCGACGCAGCCCCACGGGCAGCAACACCTTTGGCGAGATCATGCAGGGCCTGGACGCAGTTCACAAGGCCCGCGAGACTGCCGGCCGCGGCCTGCCCATCATCGCCTCCCTCACCACCATCTCGCGGGAGAACCACGAGCACTTGGTTGACATCTACGAGGCCATTTCCCCCCACGTGGACCTGCTCGTATTCTACCTGTCCTGGTGGATCGACGAGGACGCGGCGCGCGCCCACGAGACGGAGTACACCCGCCGCTTCGGCCAGGAGCCCAGCCTGCACCGGGGCTGGGTCGGCGGATGGAAGCCGGAGAACTACGCCTTGATCGACGCCCAACTCAAGGAAATCCGCGCGCGGAGCGCCCGCCTGGGCACTCCGCCGGCCGTGATCATCCCGAACCTGAGCGGCGTGGACAACCTGCAGGAATACTACACGGACCACGCCAGCACCTTCGGCTTCGAGCGCTGCATCTCCATCCATCAGGCCGTGGAGATCGACTCCAACGGTGATATGTCACCCTGCCGCGACTACCACGACTATGTGGTGGGCAACGTCAAGGACAACACCGTGCTCGAGCTCTGGAACTCCGAGCGCTACAAGGCCTTCCGCCGCAGCCTGGCCAAGGACGGGATCATGCCCGCCTGCACGCGCTGCTGCGGCCTCATGGGCTACTAGGGGGGCACTTCGTGGCGCGCATTGTCTGGGGGCTCATGGGCGACTCGCGTGGGCACCTCACGCGCGCGCTGATCATGGCCGGGGAGCTGTCCGGCCACGATATCCTGTTCGTGGGCGGCGGCTGCGCCGGGGAGCTGTGTCAGCTTGGCCACCGCGTCCATACCGTACCCATGCCCGAGACCATCCTTCGCAGCAACAAGGTCCAGACTTTCGCCACGGCGGCTCATTTCCTGCGCTTGGCCCTTGGCCGGGGCGAGGAGCTGCAAAGGCTCACGCTGGAGCTTGAGCGCTTCAGGCCGGATCTGGCTGTGACCGACTACGAGTTCTACCTGCCTCACGCGGCTAAGGTGCTGGGCCTGCCCTGCGTCAGCTTCGGCCACCAGCATGTGCTGACGCGCTGCGCTGATACGCTTCCGCCGGGCCAGCCCCTGAACCGGCTGGCCACCACCGCCGCCATCCGTCTCCTGTTTAGCGTGCCGGAGCGCTACCTCGTGACCTCTTTTTTTTCGGCCAGTCCCAAGGGGACGGACACGCAGGTGCTGCCGCCGGTCTTGCGGCCGGACGTGTTAGCCCTGGCGCCCCAGGCCGGGGAGCATGTGCTGGCGTACCTGCGCGCTGGCATGCCCGAGGCATTGCTTGAGGCCCTGGCGGCCACGGGGCGTGAGGTGCGCGTGTACGGTCAGGGGGAGCACCCCGCGTCGGGCCGACTCAGTTTTTTGCCTGCGTGGCGGGAGGCTTTTCTGGAGGATTTGGCTGGTGCGGCCTATGTGGTGTCGAGCGGCGGGCACAACCTGATCAGCGAAGCCCTGAGTCTGGGCAAGCCCGTGCTGGCCGCGCCCGTGGGCATGTTCTACGAGCAGTATGTAAACGCCTGGCATCTGCGGCACCTGGGCTGCGGCGATTTCATCAACATTGCGACCGGCGCGGCCCAGGCCGTGGCGGATTTTGAGGCCCGGTTGGACGAGTGGCGCCAACCCCTTTCCGCGCCCATGCCAAGCGGCAACCGGGCGGCGGCTCGGGCTGTGGAGGACCTGTTGGGCTGTGCGGAGCGCGCTGAAATATGATTTTTGGTATGACAGCTTGGTCTGAAATCCTTCGGGTTGATAAGTCTGGCGGTTCTCCTCGGATCCTAGCAGAGGACAGACAGAGAGTCAGGCCTGTATCTGCCCAGCGCAGAAGGAATTAGCTCACAAGAATCTCCGCCATATGGGAGGCCACAATCTGGCATTCGTTCCGGGTGAGGCGGGTGTGGAATGGTAAGCTTAGGGTCTGCTGGCCGAAGGCCAGGGCCTTGGGGAAGTCTTCCGGCGCAAAGCCGAAGTGCTCGCGGAACCAAGTCAGGGTGTGGATAGCCCGGTAGTTCACTGCCACGCCGATCTCCTGCTGCCCCAGGTGGGCCAGCAGGTCGTCGCGCCTGTCCGTAGGGACCTGTACAGTGAACAGGTGCAGGGCGCTCTTACCGCGCAGGCCAGGCAGACGCAGCCCGGGGATGCCTGAGAGGGCCTCCGCGTACATGTCGTACACAGCACGTCGCTGTTCCCAGAGTGCATCCAGGCGCTCGATCTGGTGCACCATGAGGGCGGCCTGGATGTCGCTCAAGTTGTATTTCCAGCCCAGCTCGATCATGTCCCAATGCTGGTACAGGCCGTGGTAGCGCTTGGCGGCCTCCTTGCTCATGCCGTGCTGGCGCAGCAGAAGCACTTGGCGCGCTACATCCTCGCGGGTGGTGCATAGGGCTCCGCCCTCGCCGCAAGTAAGGTTCTTGGTGGCGTAGAAGCTGTAGCACACTGCATCGCCCAACTGGCCGGGCCGCACTCCGTCGCGCTCGGCCTCGATGCAGTGGGCCGCGTCCTCGACAATGGCCAGACCGTGGCGGTCGGCGATATCCCGAAGCGCGCGCATGTCGGCCATGACACCGTACAGGTGCACGGGCAGAATGGCCTTGGTGCGCTCCGTGATGGCCGCCTCGACGGCCGCCGGGTCGATAAGGCCGGTGTCCGGCTCCACGTCCACCAGAACCGGGGTGGCCCCGGTGTGCAGCACAGAGGTGGCACTGGCGATGAAGGTCATGGGCGTGGTGATGACCTCGTCGCCCGGGCCGATGCCCAGGGCAAGCAGGGTCAGATGCAGGGCCGCAGTGCAGGAGTTCAGGCTGACGCAGTGCTGTAGGCCCGTGTGCGCGGCAAAGGCCTCCTCGAAGCGAGCGCAGACCGGCCCGGTGGTGAGGAAGACCGAGCGCAAGGTGGACACGACACTGTCGATGTCGCGCTCGTCCAGAGCGTGCCGGAAGAACTCAATGCGCATGGCTAGTGCAACTCGCGCTTTCCCGTGCTGGTGACGATGGGGATCTCGCGCATCCAGAGCATCTTGCGCCACCACTTCTCGTTGTCCACGTACCACTTCACAGTTCGCTCCAGGCCCTCGGCCCAGGAGATGGCGGGCTCCCAGCCCAGAACGCGCTTGATCTTCGAGTAGTCTGCTGTGTGGCGTGTGACCTGGCCCGGACGGTCGCCCACGTTGATGTAGCACTCCTTGCTGGCGCACATCAGCGCGGTGATGTCCTGGGCGATGGACAGGATGGAGTGGTCGATGCCCGAGCCTACGTTGAAGACCTCGCCCACGACCTTCTCAGCCGGGGCGTGCAGGACCAGGTCGATGGCCCGGCAGGTGTCGTCGGTGTGGATGAAGTCGCGCACCGAGGAGCCGTCGCCGTGCACGCGCAGCTTCTCGCCCAGGATGACGCTGGTGGCGAAGCGCGGGATGACCTTCTCCAGGTGCTGGCGTGGCCCATAGTTGTTGAAGGGGCGGATGATCACCGCTGGGACCTGGTAGGTGGCCCAGTAGGAGTAAACTAGGCGGTCGGCTCCGGCCTTGGCCCCGGCATATGGGCTCATGGGGTTGAGCGGGTGGTCCTCATCCATGACCGCGTTCAGCGCCGTGCCATAAACCTCGCTGGTGCTGATGTGGATGAAGCGCTCCACATCGTTTTTGTACTTGCACACGGAGTTCGCCACGGTCTGGGTGCCGAGGACGTCGGTCTCGAAGAAATTGCGGTTGTCGTAGATGGAGCGTGTGACGTGGCTCTCAGCCGCGAAATGGACCACGAAGTCGCTCTGGGAGACGAGCGTGTCCATGAGTTCGCCATTCAAGATATTGCCGTACCAGAACTGAAGGCGCGTGTCGTCCAAGTTTTGCCATATCTTCACTGGCAGGTTCTCCACGTTGCCGGCGTAGGTAAGGGCGTCCACAACGATGATATTGTAGTCCGGATAGGTATTGTAGATGTAGTGAGTGAACGCCGAACCGATGAAGCCCGCGCCGCCGGTGATGAGGATGGTCTTCTTCATTGCTGGCTCCCTGTCAGGATATGGAGACTGTTGGGCCCGTGGTTGAACAATAGGTCCACCACGGACAGGAAGGGGATGAAGTCCCCGTGCAGCTGGGCGTAAACCGGGTGGGCATAGTCCTGGTACTGAACGCGTATGCCACGCACGGAGAAAAGGGTCTCGTCGATGTAGTCGCGGCCGGCCGCGCCTTCGTAGAACACGCTGCCCTTCAGGTGGCGTATGATGTCCACCAAGCGCGGCGTGCCCGAACCGGGGACACCAAGCTCCGAGGACAGGATAAAGGGCGTTTTGATGCCGAGCGCTGCGGCTAGGTGGCGGATGAGCACGATGTTGAGGTCCGCTAGCAGCCCCCATGGTCGACCGAGAATCTCGAACAGGGCCGACGAATGCTTGGCAAAGTAAGGGGCCTTGGCGTAATACTGCGTCAGGGAGCGTATGTGCTTCTTCGGCCACTGCTCGGTGTTGTTCACGCATACTTGGTTGATGAGCGGAAAATTCTGGCCCTTGGTCAGTACCGGCACAGTGAGCCACATAGCCCCCTGGGTGGTCTTGATGCGGTTGCGGTTGCGCCAGGAGCCCTTCTCGAACTGTACATCGTCGTAAATGACGAAGATATCCGATCGGTATATCTGCTCAAAGTAGCCCAGCCAGGGCAGGTAGCTGGGCTGGAGTATTCCGATAGTCAGTGACATATTATCCTAGGTACAAGTAAATTATGATAAAGCCAAGGAGGGAATGCTTTAGAGCTTCTCCCACTCAACTGGGTTGATTCGGGTGATGCGGCCCTTGGATATTTTCCCCCGACCGCCCAGCACCACCCATTTTACCCAAAACCTAAAAACATCCAGGACAGCTTTGATAACGGATTTAATTCGTGTACCCTTCGCTATTCCAACCGTCCTGGGAATAAACGAGATGGGGACTTCCTTGATGCGCGCGCCACGCCAGTATGCTTTGAGGAGCAGTTCTGGGTTGCCGAAAGCACTATCGGATTCCATCTCTATTGATTGAAGCAGCTTTGTGGGGTAGAAATCTACGTTCTGATAGTCAGACATTGGTAATCGGAAGAGGAAGCGGATAAGACAGTAGTTGCAAAGTGAGATGAATGCCTTCATCCGCGTGTCCGAACGAGTGCCGATGTCTCGCACGAAAAGGTCGTAGAGCGTAACAAGTACCTTGAGCACGGGATTATTGTGGGGCGAAGGCCCCCTGCGAACCCCGGCCACCACGTCGTGGGACTCTAGCAATGCGAGGAAGCGGCCCAGGTTGCCAATGTCGTAGGACCAGTCCACCGTCTGCCAGAAGGTAAATTCCTTGGACGCGGCCTTGAACGCCCGCCTGGCCGAATAGGCCACGTTGCGATTGGTGTCATTCGTGAGTAGCACGATGCTGGGCAGCTCTTTCTGCAAGCCGCGGATGATCTCGTTCGTCCGGTCCGTGCTCCCGTCGTCAACAATGATGATCTCATACTCACGCACGGTTTTTTGCATGAGATCGTCAGCGCGTCGCAGGAAGCCCTCAATATTTTCTTCCTCGTTATACCCCCAGCAGACCAGTGAGACACTGCGCGCAAAGAAACCCCCGGGCATGGCTTCCTGCCGTGGCGACAGAGCGGAATTAGAGGACATTGTAGTAGCTCAGCATGGCGCTCATGATGTTTTGAGCCACGGGGACAAAGTGTTCGAGCATGTAAAATTCATTGGCGCAGTGGGGATTTGCTCCGCCGCCAGGGCCATAGAGACACGCGTCCGTCGGGCTGCCATCGGGTTTGCGCAGATGCCGCAGATCGCAGTGGCCGGTGACGGTCACGGGCCGCGCCTCCATTTCGCCCGGGCGAAGCCTCTCTATGGTCTGCTTCAGGGTGTGCACCATCAGGTTGTCGCCGTTGGCGAATGCATGAGCACAGAGACTGCCAACCTCAATTGTCACGCAGCTGGAAAAATCCGGAGCGGAGGCTTCCACTGCGGCGCGGATGTCCTCCAGCATTGCTTCCGGGGTGTCGGGAGGGGCAAAGCCGACCTGGAGCGCCAACCGACAGCTTTCCGGCACCGCTCCCGCCCAGACTCCGGCGTGGATGGCTCCGACGCAGCAGAAGTCGGGCTCACGCAGGCCGCGCCATTCCAGGCCGGAATTCTTCGCGGCCACGAGCCCCTTGATGGCCTGCAACACGCCGAAGGCGATGGCCACCGGGTCCTTGGCCCGGCCCATGCTGCATGCCGGCGCAGGAACGCCACGGATCTCAACATTGAGCCACAGCTGGCCCAGGTGTGCTTCGATGATACGGAACGGCCACGTGCCGTCGATGACGACGCCCGCCCCGGCGAAATACCCGGCCTGGGTGCAGGCCAACGTGCCATTGCCGGAGTCCTCGTCCTCGATGACGCTTTGCAGGATGATGTCGCCCGGGAGCTTCAAGCCACTGTGCCGGATGACCTCAGCGAGGAGCAGGAGCATGGCGACCCCGGCCTTGTCGTCCAGGGCCCCACGTCCGTAAAGTTTGCCATCCTCAATGACCCCGGCGAAAGGCGGGTGGGACCAGGAGGTGGGGTCCTCCACCGGGGCCGTGTCGATGTGCGCATTCAGGATGAAGGCTGGCGCGCTGCCGTTCCCCCGGATTCTCCCCACCACACAACCCCGGTCCTCGTAGCTGCGGCCGGTGCGGTAGAACGGGGGCTCGTTGCTGGGATAGACCATGCGCTCAAAGATGCCGAGATCGGTCATGGCCTGCCGGACCATGGCCTGACAGGCGCGTTCATCGCCCACGACGCTGGGCGTTTGCACTAGACGCACGAGGAAGTCGAGCCATTGGCTGCCGTGCTTCTCAAGGGTTGCATGCAATGCGGATTCGGAGTGCATCATTGTTTGTGCCAGAGGGGCAGATGCCCCAGGTTGAAGGATTGTCGTGCCCGTTCGACCATGAAGTCGACGAAAGGCGCGACTTCTATGCAGTACGCCTGTGCGGGCTCCGCGACCCGTTGGAAGAAAGCTTGCCCCAAGAGCGCTGGCTGCAAGAGTCCAGGCTTGATCTTCCTGCGCAGCTCGACTGTTACCGTCTTGTAGTCTCCCGTGTGGACGAGTTGGCCGCTTTTGTAGGTTCTGCAATGCAGCGGCTCAGGCGTGTACAGGGGATAGGGGAAGAGCTCCGTAAAGTGATCGTCGGCCATGTGTGCGAAGCTGTTGGTGTTGGAGTCCACTCCAAGCCCGATGACGCAGGAGGATTCAGCGGCCAGCCTGCCGAAGATGCCTTGCGGGTCGAAGGGCATGAGGTCGAGGTGGCAGGTGTCGCAAAGCGACTGCGCGTCCGGCCCGAGGCAGGCGACCGGAAGGATAGGGTTCCAGGTTCGCAGGACTCCAGAACTCCTTCGGAAAATCTCCCCGAAGAGATTGACCCGGCAGGGCGTGCGGTCAACATCGAAATCCAACTGCCCCCTGCCGAGCATCTCGGCGTATTCGGCGTTGTTGCCGAACGGGAACGAGGGGACCACGATGGTGCTCTGGTTCGGGAGCCTGCGTTTGATGCCCTGAAGCAGCGGCGCATAGTCCTTTATGCGCAGCCCAAGGCCAGACAGGGAGATGTGCAGATAGTAATACCGGCGGCCAGGTATGGTAAGCTGATCCAGTATTATATCGATTCTTGTGGTCATTGCCGCAACCTACGAAAACTCCTTGAGCGTAGCGATGATGATCTCAACGCTCATCATTTCGGCGATTTGTTCTTCGCTAAAGGTCACGCCGAAGCTCTGCTCCAGGGCAAGGACGAGGTTCATGTGCTTTAGTGAGTCCCACGATGCGATCGTGTCGGGCGAGGAATCTTCATGCACCGACTCCACGGGGATCTCCATCACCTGGGCCACTACCAGTTTTGCTTTTTCATCCACGGTCATTGAGTCCTCTTCCAGGCATCATGTGTCAAGTTTGGAAACGATCTCGCTATAGTAGTCTGGGTCTGCCTTGATGGGGCGGTCAAGTTGCAGGGCGAAACGGCGAACCGCCGACGCTTCTTCCGAGAGGAGTTCCGTGAAGCCTTGCTTGGCATAGAAAAGCTCCACCTGGGAATTTTTCCGAGTGGCAATGTACTCGCCTTCAGCGACGGCAGCGCCGCGCTTCTGGGCGAGCCGCAGGGCGTAGCTCAGGAAAATTTCCTCCACCCCCCGTCCCAGCGCCCGGCAGGACAGCAGGAAGGTGTCGATAACTGCGCGGTTGCCACTGTAGCGGAGAACACACGAGCCGACAATGCCGGAATCGCCGAACTTGTCGGAAAGCTGGACGCAGAGCACGTCCACGTCGGAGCTTGAAACGAAGGAGCTGATGTCCGCCTCGGAGTAGCGCCGAGTGGTCAGGTTGAACTGGTTGGTCTTCTGTGTCTGCTGGGCCACCCTCGGGATGGTGAAGGCATCAGCGAAGGTGATCGACAGGTGCATCTCTAGCGAGCGGTAGTAGGCATCAAGGTCCGTGACGGAGGCCAGCAGTTGCCTGCGCTCGGCTTCGGCCGCATACATGCCGCCACGCTCGCGATCCTCGCGGGAGATGGTCAACGTGTCGAACCAGCCATGCGCGGCCAGCATATCCCTTGCGTGGAACGCCTGGCCCTTGGCCAAGTGCAGCACCTCCACCTCGGGCAGTTCCCGACGCATCAGGTTCACCTCGAAGTCGCTATCGTCCACAAAGACCATGCTGTCCAGGCCGATGTTCAGCTCCGAGGCTAGTTCGCGTATGTTCGAAGGCTTGTCGTTCCAATTGATACGCCAAGCCGCAATGTGGCTGCGCCGGAGCACGGAGGCAGGGTGCTTCTCCAGCACCTCCCAGACGTCCTCATCGTTGTTCTTGCTGCACAGGGCCAAGATGACGCCGCGGTTGCGCAGGTCCACGATCTGTTGTTGAAACTCCACGTAGGCCGAGCCCGGCGAGGACTCGCCGAGTTTGATCCCGGCCAAGCCATCCTCGCCGATGATGCCGCCCCATAGGGTGTTATCGCAGTCGAGCACCAAACATTTTTTGGCCTTGCCCAGCCTGGCCCGCAGGAACTTCATGTCCTCCCGGGCGATGTCCTCATAGGCTTCCAGGGTGTAAGGCGCGCGGCCCATGTGCCAGTATCTGTTGTCCAGGAAGCGCCGTCCCCCGACGCGGGTCAGGCTCAGGCCCAGGTCGACGAAATAGGCGTTGGGCACACTGCGCACGGCGGAACGGACGGCGGCGTTCAGGGACTGCACCGCCTGGGTCTGCCCATGCTCGGTCTGCGCGTCGAAAACGCCGAGGGCTGGGTAGAGGGGGGGCAGGAACCCGTGCCAGAGGACCATGGCGGGTGTGCGGGTGCGCAAGCCCTGCACGATGGCGGCGCAGTGCTCGCGAACGCGGCCGATCTCCTGCCGGACCTCCTCCTCGCTCAGTGCATTGAAGTTACGCGCGAGGTTCCAGGAAACTCCCTCCAGGTGCAGGAACACCAGCACTGCGTCGGTCTGCCCGTCGTATGCGGTCTGCTCGCCGCCCAGGGCTTCCTGGAAGACGTTGTCGTACTCGCCCATTCGGATCTCCGCATTGAAACCCAGAGTAAGGGCCTCGTGGCGCAGATAGGTCGCCAGGGGTTCCAGCATGATGTTGCGCAGGATGCCCAGACGGAGGACGGGAAGGCCGGTCAGGTCGGCTTCCTGGAGCGCCTTGGAAATGTCGGCGAAGTTCGGTGTGGCTGCGGACATGACGGTTTGGGCTAGGCCATCACGGAGCCGCCGCACACGCGGATATTTTGTCCCGTGAGATAGGCGGCGCCTGGGCTGAAAAGAAAGGCGATCAGTCCGGAGACATCCTCCGGCGTTCCGAGCCGCCGCAGAGGGGTCTGCATTTTCGTCACCATCTTTGCTTTTTCCGGCAAACCGGCTATCAGCGCGGTCTGCGTCATGCCTGGGGAGACGCATATGGCGCGCACGCCTTTGGGGCCGAATTCCGCCGCGATGCAGTGGGTAAAAGAGATCAAGGCGCTCTTGGCGGTGATGTAGTGGGTCTGCTGCACCGGGGGCACGCCGTCCGCTGCGGTGGAGCCGATGTTGACTAGCAGCCCGCTGCCGTTGTCCACCAAAACGGGAAGCAGAGCGGCGGAAAGGTTGAAGGCCCCCTTGAGCTGGATATCCAAGTGCAACTGCATCTGATCCCAACTAAGTTCCGTCAGTGGGACCAGGGAAATGGGGGCCGAAGCGTTATGCACGGCTCCGGCCAGGGGGCCGTACTGCTCCTGCGCTGCGGCCACCATGGCGGCCACCTGCTTCTCGTCCCGGACATCCGCCTGGAAGACCATGGCCCTGCCGCCCTCGGCCTGGATGGCGGCGACAACCTCATTGGCTTCGGTCAGGCTTGAAGCGCAGTTGACCACGACCGGGTGGCCGACCTTGGCCAGCGCCTTGGCTATGGCGGCCCCGATGCCCCGGCTTGCCCCGGTGACGATGACTGTCTTGTTCTCGAATGTGCTCACCAACCCCTCCTCGGCCTCTGGTTGCAACACCTTCACCTTCGCCTGGCCTTCCAGGACGCGATCCCCAGCTTCTCCCAAAACGATGGTTTCAAGCACGAGGAGACGTTGCGCTACGCTCTTCTGAAGCACTGTGGCCTGCACGCGGATGGCCTCGCCCAGCCGGACTGGGCGCAGGAAACGGACGCTCTGCTCGTACCACAGGGCTCCCGGACCAGGCAGCTTGGTGCCGATCATGGTGGATATGAACGAAGCAGTAAGCATGCCGTGCACCACCCTCTTCCCGAACCCGGAGGCCCTGGCGAAGGTGTCATCCATGTGCAGCGGGTTGTTGTCTCCGGTGAGATCGCAAAAGCCCTGCACATCCTCTTTCGTGATGCGATGCTCCAACTCGGCCGTGTCGCCGACGGATATCAGGTCCAGTTTGTCAACCACAGGGAGCGTCCTCGGCCTTTGCCAGCAGGGCGGCGTAATTCACTTCCACCCGTTGCACTTCCCACTGTTCTTCCGGGATGTCGCCAACGGCCAGGGGAATATCCTGAAGGATCAAAAAGCCCGCATTGTGCAATTCGCGGCGGATGTGGCCGACGCTGTCGTACAGGTAAGTGTGGTCGATGGCCGGGCAGTTCGCGCAGGTGGTGATAAACACCCGCCCTCCGGCTGCCGTCATGCCGTGCAGCTTCTTCAAAAGCGGCAGGGTCTCGTCCAGGTGTTCAAGCACTTCACACATGGAAATGAAGTCATAGGACTCGTCGGTGACTTCGCGCGCGTCCTGGACGCGGAAGCTGCAGGCGCGCCCCCGGGCGAAATGGCTCACAAGCTCCTGTGATATCCGAAGCGAAACAGGGCTGATGTCAACGACGGAAAACTGCGCATCCGGAAAGAGACGCATGGCCTTGATGAGGTAGAGCCCGTGTCCTGGGCCAATCTCGAGGTATCTGCTCACGCCCTTGAGACCGGAGCACGCGTCCTGAAAATAGCGGAACAGGGCGTAGTGGTTTGGCCAAAGATACTGCGAGAGCGCAAGCCCATACATGTACGACGACATTTCTTCTTCCGAACTGTACACCTGAGTGTAGGCGTCGCTCGCGTGGGAGCAGCTATATGCCCCTGTGCGCTTGAATGCTATCTGCTGCGAAAGCATATCCTTGCACATTTTGAGATATGCGTCCGCGACAAATCCAGGCTCAATGCCCTTGCCTTCGAGAAATGCCAGCAACCCCTTGGCGAATTGTTCTGCCGATTGCCAATAGGCTTTGCCTTGCCCGGACAAAAAGGCGCGTATTGCCTTCTTCTGTAGCGGGCTACGCGAAGAGACTAAGCCCACAAAGTGCATGAAGGATGGCGCGCGTGCGTTCATTCCCTCTATGCTCAACGGTTGGGCTCTATGTGTCATGTCCAAATGATACTGTCCATCGGCTGGGGTGATATAACCTTTTTTGTCCTTGCCTGCTGGAGCACACGGATGCGGCACGAGCGCGATCCCGGCTAGTGAAATGTGCGAAAGCGGTGGCAATCCCAATGTCTTCCACCGCACAATCTTTGGCCCAGGCTGAGCCCGCACTAGGAATTTGAGTGCTAGATCTTAGCCTTTTTCTCGGCATCCTTGAGCACCTTCCAGTAATTGTACTGCCAGGAGCGATACTTCCAGTCGGGGCAGGCGGCGCAGATGGGGATATCATGCCCGTGCCGCTCCAGGTGGTTCTGGCGAAAGCCCTCAAACTCTGGGCCGAGCCAGATGTTCTTGATGCTGCGCTCCATGATGTTGGCGAATTTCTCGGCAAAGGCGATGTCCTCCCCGCAGAGGGTCACGTCCCCGCGCGAGTCAACGTTGAAACGCTCGAAGAGCCAGGGACAGGGCAGGCGGTCCTCAGGGGGCAGGTAGGGGCTGGCGTCGGCGGACTTGTCGTCGTTGTAGCCCCAGGTGAGGAACTTGCGGATCTGGACCTTGTCCACGATGGCGTTCCAGTGTGCCTCGGCCTTGTCCACGTCAACACCCTGCTGATTGATGATGCTCGTGACGATGCGCGTGGACGAGCCCAGGCGGTTTCTGATGTCCACGGCCATGTGCACGCTCTTGTTCAGGCGTTCCCAGTCCAGCCCCGGCCGCACCTCAGCGTAGGTTTCGGCATCGCCGGCGTCCACGCTGAACTCGATGGCGTCCACGCCCGCAGAGATGATCGTCGTCAAGTTTTCTTCGGTGAAGCGCGAACCGTTGGTGATGAGTCCGACGCGGCAGCCCTTGTCCTTGGCGTAGAGGATGTGCTCCACGGCCTTGGGGTGCAGCATGGGCTCGCCGCCGCCCGAGAGGCGGAGCAGGCTGCCATGCGGGCCGCACTCGTCGGCCAGGCGACGGAACACCTCGTCGCTCATGAGCATGGCGTCCTTGTAGGCGTCGCGGATCTCGGAGTTGTTGTACGGGCAATTGGGGCAGCCCGCGTTGCACACGTAAACGAACGAGAGCACCAGCATCATGGGGAACTCTTTGGCCTCGGGGCGTAGGCCGTATTCTTGCTGGGTGTGGACCTTGACTTCGTCAGACATGGCTATTTCTCCTGGGTGGGGCTTGCGGGCTTGTACTCGGCATAGGCGCTCTGCCAATCGGAGCAGTTGCGGCACATGTCGGGCAGCTCGCCAAAGCGGCCCTCCTTGTGCATGGCGCGCATGGCCTTGAGGCTGGTCTGCCAAATTTCCTTGATGGAGTTTTTGGTCACGTCACCGCTGGGCACGCGGCAGTGGATGTCCACGGAACACAGAGCCACGCGGCCGTCGGCGCAAATGTTGATGGTCTGCATGAGCCAGTAGCAGGGCTTGCGCTCCACTTGGGCGTTGTCGCGCAGGTTCGGGGCGTCCACCAGGCCTGCCCAGCTCACCTTGGGGCGGATCTTCACGTTGATGCCCTGGGCGGACCAGAACTCCTTGAAGGCCTCCACCTGGTCTTCGTTCACATCGCTGACCACGAACTGCACGAAGAGCTTCTGCTCAGGCTTGCCCACCTCGCGTAGGGCGTCGCGGTAGGCCAACACATTCCTCACAGCCTTGTCGTAGTTGCCTCCCACGCGGATCTTGGCGTAGGTCTCGGCGTTGGCCGCGTCGATGCCCACGTAAAGCGCGTCAAGGCCGGCTTCGATGACGGCACGGCCCTTGTCCGGGCTCATGAGCACGCCGTTGGTGTTGAGCACCATGTCCTTGAGGCCCTTGTCCTTGCCGTACTGAATGCGCAGGGCGATGTCGCGGCACATGAAGGGATCACCGAAGAAGATGCCCCAGACGCGCGCGTCAAGGTACTCCGTGGCGATCTCGTCGATTATCTGCTTGTAAAGCCCCAGGTCCATGACCTGCACCTTGCGGTAGTTCTTCACGTTGGGGTGGTCGCACATGGAGCAGCGCAGGTTGCAGGCGTTGGTGTTGTCGATGAGCACCACGCGCGGAAACTCCACGGCCTCCTG
>CAZXZF010000006.1:0-33080 GCA_964645095.1 uncultured Desulfocurvus sp.
AGGATTTCCACCCTCAGGGCCAACGGAATTTACACCACCTTGACGGACGTGATCAGGTCGTCCAACAGCTTGGGGAAAGAATCGCCCCGCTCGTGGCCGTAATCACCCAGGCTGTCGGCCCAGAGCACAACCCGCTTCTGTCCGGTCTCGGCGATCAACCTGCGGCAGCGCTCCACGAGGCGTTCCCTGGAGACGCTGGCATAGGCCGGAAAGGCCAGGCGCTCGGCGCAGTAGGTGCATTTGAACTCGCAGCCCTCGGAGATGTACATCTTGAGGAACTGGTCCGTGTAGCCGACCTTGACCAGGGGATTGTCCCGCCGGAAGCTCTCCAGGTCCGTGGGGAGGCAGCGCTCCATGAAGGCCCGGTCATATTCGGACACCGTGCCCTTGGTCTTGCCGAACAGCCGGGCCAGGCCCTCATCCTGTTCCTTCCAGTGGAAGAAACTCCCCTTGTGGTGAGCGGCAAGGGCCTCGGGGTTGATGGAGGGCAGGCAGCCGCAGACGATGAGCTCCTGGGGCAGCCCCTGGTAGCCGTCGATGGCGCGCAGGGAGTTGTCGTGCTGGTCTTGACGGAAGGCGCAGGTCCACAGCAGGATGGCGTCGGCCTCCTCAACCGTGGGCACCACCTCGTGGCCGTTGTCCAGAAGATACAGCTTGTAGCGTTGCAGATCGGCCTTGCGCTGCAGACAGGCGTTCAGGCCTCGGACAAAGACTTTCAAGATGTCTCCCCCCTCTTGTCTCGGGGCGTCGACCACGAGTTGCCTGCGCAGCGAGCCCTCCGGATGGTTGTGGCAGAAGGCCGGTTGAGACCGCCCCGGCATGCTCGCGGCTTTCCCCCTGTCGGCATGGCCGTCACTGTGGAGATTGGCGCGCGTCCGGCATTCTCTCTCAACGTAAAGCCTGCAGCGCTGGTTCTCCAGCGCGGCCCGCGCCCAAGAGCAAGGCGAATGTCTAGCAAGGCGTGCTTGCTGTGTCCAGCGCCCAGGGAGACGGAGCGGTTGAACGTCAGGTCGAGCGCGCATCCACCCGTCGTGATTGCTTTTCCCAAACGAGCCGTCATTTTCCCGCCAGGTCCGGTTCCGGCGCGAACGTGTCGCGCTTGGGCACGCACTGCGCGCAAATGGGATGGCGGCGGAATTCCCCGGCCTTGCTGATGTCCTGAATGTGCCGGACGGCATCCGAGCGCCAGATGACGCCCAGGTCCTCGTTGTGGATATTGCCCACGGGCTGCTTGCGGCCCCAGTTCATGCAACAGGGAAACACGTCTCCGTTGGCGAAGATGGCGCAGCGTGTCCAGGGCTGAGAGCACTGGAAGTTCGTGATCTGCGGAGCCTCTCCCTTGTCCAGGGTCAAGCCCTGGTGCCGCTCCTGATCGCTGACGATCTGGAGGTAGCCCACGATGGCCAGATGGTCCACTGTGGCTTTCCAGCGCTCCACAAAGGCGTCCAGCTCGTGGATGTTGCCCTGCATCTTTATGAACGACAGCCGGACCTGGGGCGTGACGGATTGCATCTTGCTGCGGATGCTCAGGAACCGTTCCACGTTGCGGGCGACCGTGTCGAAGTCCCCCCCGGTGCGGATGGCGGCGTAGGTGTCCGGGGTCGCCGCATCGATGGAAACCATGAGGTGGGTCAGCCCAGCCTGGATCAGCCCGGTGGAGATCTCTTCGGTGAGGAGCATGCCGTTGGTGGTGATGAACACGTCGAGGATGCCCTGCTGCCGGGCGTAGGCGATCACGTCGAGGAGGTCCTTGTACAGCAGGGGCTCGTTGAGCCCGCTGAAGCGCATGGCCCTGAGCCCTTGCGGCACGCCGCCCTTGATGACGGCCTTGAGCACCTCGGTGTCCAGGCTGCGCCCCTTGTAGGGAGGGTGAACATGGGTGGGGTCGCCGTGCGGGCACATGACGCAACGCAGGTTGCATGCATAGACCGTCTCCACATCGAGGTGGATGGGAAAGGGCGGACGGTAGGCGAAGGCGTTGGCCGCGTGCCACTGCTCGCGGTAGAGGCGGTAGGGCTCGCCCAGTTCCTGGAGAAGGGTTTCTTCCGGCGTCTTGTCCGCCACCAGGGATTGCCCGTAGGTGTTTGCGTAGGGGATGACTCTCATTCTCGTGGCCTCGCGGGTGTGGGCATTCCTGGTCCTTTACGAAAAGTGAGCCGGGGCGGAAGCGAAGGGGGAACCCTGGCGGCACCGGGCGCATGTGGCCGCTGCATGGACCGCAGCCTTCGCCCGCGCCACTGGCCCTTGTTCCGGTGCCTTTGCATCCATGCGCTGGCCTAGGGCGCAGTCCTCTCAAGGGTCGGCGGGCAGGCCGCTTCTGCCAGGGCCGCATAATGCTTGGCCGCGGCTTCCTCGCCCAGGTGCCCTGCCGAGACAGCCATCATCTTGAACGCCCGGTAGCAGGAACGCCAATCCGCGTTCAGGCCAGTGGTGATGGCCTTGCAGAGAGCCATCGTCTGGGCATGCCTGCCCCCCTTGAAATGGATTTTCGCCAGTTCAAGGGTGATCTTGTCCCTGGGCGCGTAGCGAAGGTTCTTGATGATTTCCAGCTCGAACCTGTCGGGCACGAGGGCTCTGATCTCCAGCCACGCGCGGCCTTGCTCCTCCTCGGAGCCTGAGAGGTAGTCGAGTGTCGAGCGCTCGAGGGGCGTCTGCGCATCCTGCTCCGAGCCTTGGCAGCAGCGGCGGTACAGCGCGGAGACGAGGCCTGGGTCAAGGCAGGTCCTCGCCAACCCCTCTTCGTACAACGCGGCGGCATCAAGGCGGACAGCCGCGGGTTTCCTTGGGACTCTTGCGGTCAGGTAGAGCGCTTTCGCCTTTCGCTTGACGGGCCCGCCCGACCAGGGAGCGCCTTGCTCGAGGATCTCGATCTGGCTGAAACCGGCCTGCTCCATGAACATGCAGACGGCAGAGGGGGAAGGGATGCTGACGATCGATGTGTTGACCGCCGAGCCGTCGTAGAAGCCGGATTCGTATTTGTAGCCGACAAGGCCGACGGTCCGTTCTTCCTGGCCGAAATAGATCACATCCTTTGGTTCAATCTCTGGTTCCGCTGTGCGCTCGTGGTGCGGCGAGAGGCACTGTGACTCGATGAACAGAAGGTCGCCGCAAATCGCCCGCAGCTTGCGGATGGTGTCGCCGATGGACTCCACGTGGTGCAGGAGTCCCGTGCAGAGCACGACGTCGAATTGCTCGTCGGCGAGGCTTTCGAGAGTGCCGACTCGATACTCGCCCCTTGTGGGAAGCTTGAGGATCCGGCGGACTGTCTCGCCCTTGGCAATATTGCGTTGCCTGGGCTCGATGCCGACGAATTGCTTGAACGGCAGATCGGCGATCTGCTCGATCAGCCAGCCGTCATAACAGCCCACATCCACCAGGCGCAGCTCTTTCATCTGGTCCGCTGTAAAGGCCTCTGTCAACGCCCGCCGGATGGTGGCGGCAATGAATTCGGCGCGGCCCGCAAGGCTTTCCTCGTGGGTGACAATGATGCCGCGTCCGCGCCAGAACCCATACGGTCCGTAGGCGTTCAGGGTCTCACATTCTTCGGCTGTCAGGTCCATAATGATCTCGTGTTCCTTCTCGATGCATGCAATGCGGCCGGCTTTGCGCCGTAGACGCCATTTGGGAGATGGTCAGGCCTGTTCATGGTCGGCTGCCTTTTCGGCGACTTCAAGCACGTGCACGCACTTGTTGCCCATGTCCGCTACGCACAGCAATTCCCGGCCATTATGCTCAACGGCTTCCATGTCCATAACGTATGTGCTCTGCCCGAACATCTTCTGCAGGTCGACAGTGAATGCTAGCGCGCCTTGAGCAGTGAACTTGGCCAAAAGTGCTCCCGAGAAATCCATGAACCAGCCTTGGCGCGAAGGCGCAAAGCCATAGTTCGTGGCGAGGCGGGGCATTGCCAGCGGAATGACGCGGGGAACCTCGCCCAAGGCGTCCATGCAGTACAGCTGGCCGGTGTTGTGGCCTCTGAAAATAATTTTGCCATCGACAACCTTCATGAACATGACGGTTTCCGGTAGGTCCGCGCCCTGGATGAACCCTTCCGGGGTCAGTTCACCCAGCCAAATGCGTTCAAGGCTCTTGTCGCCCGCAAGCAGGACGAAGCGGTCCTGGCCGAGCCGTTGGACCACTCCGGGCATTCTTTCGCCAAGGGACGCGTCTTGCGGGCGCACGGCGATGGTCTCGATGATGCGACCCTTCATGTCGAAGCGAACCAGGCGCTGATTACCCAGGTCGCAGACCCAAAACGAATCCGCTCCGTCTGCGCTCAGACCCACGGCTGTGGAAAGCTTCAGATCGAAAGTCGCCTTCAGTCTCCCGGAAAAGCTGAACACGGAAATATGGGGTTGCTGGACGTCCGAGACCAGAATCGAACCGCTTCTCGCATGTATCGCCAGACGGGTTGGTACGGCGAGTTTTCTGTGGCCGAAGGACTTCAGGTGGCGGAGATGAAACCTTTTGCGCAGCCGCAGCGCCAATCCCTCGGCGCCGCGCTCGCCAATTTCCGCGAGCAGGGCATTGGCCGGGGGACTCAGAGGGTCAACGCGAAGGATCCTTTCGATGGCCTGGGCGGCCTGTTCCATGTCACCTCTCTGCAGGGCCGCTTTTGCGAAGCCCAGGTAGCTGTCCGCAAACGCAGCAGGCATGGCGAAGCGGTGACGATAAAGGCTGCCGTGCACATTCTCCGCGATGCACTGGCGAATGGGGGGCGGGGCGGGCACGGGAGTGGGCCGGTGGTCGAGGATGGACTGCTCCACTGTCTTGAAATGGTAATGCCTGGACTCAACCTCCCTGAGGAGCGCTTCCCGGGCCTCGTCGATGGTCTCAAGGCTCAAGTTCCCCGGGGCTTGCGATCCGGATATTGGGTGGGACAGCTCAAAGCGTTTAAACATTCGGGTGCTCATGTCTTTTGCGGGCAGGTTGCGTTGGCCTGCCGCCTTGCCAGGAGGCGCAGGTAATCCATTTCGTCTGTCACGATGAGGGATTCCTCGTCGGGCAGGAGGTATGCCCGGGCATTCTCCAGGGCCCAATCCCCCTCCATGGCCATCGCCAGCGGCAGGACAACCAGGCTGCCATCGGGCCGCACCACCTCGGGAAAGACCTGTCGCCCTGTTATCTCGCAGCCCTTCTCGAGGTTGTAGGGCCTGCTGTTGCGGAAGTCCCAGCGAGCCAAGGGTGGGGTGAACACCTCCATCAGCTCTGCTTCTCCCCCGTGCTGGCCGGTGTCGAGGACGCAGACGACGTAGCCCACGGTGCCGGGCGGGGGATTCTCGGGCAGGCGGCAGGAGCGGTCGAGGCGGGCCACCGGAACGTCCACGGCCTGCGCCCAGAGGGTGTCTTGCGTCGTGAACGGGATGAGGCGCAGCAGGAACTCGGGTTGAAGGGGGAAGTTCCGGGTGAGGAAGATGTGCCGCTCTCCAGCGCCGGCATCCTCGAACAAGGCGGCAGTGTGCCGCAAATGGCCGAGCATCCCGGCCAGTCGGAAGCCGTCGTGCCGTGGGCCATGATGATCCGGCGGGCATTGGATCTGCTGCTGCGGGGCGAAGACGAGCCTGGCCAACCCGTCGGATTGGTGCATGATCGCCAGGCCATCCTCTGGGTGGGAAAGGGGGCGCCCGTCCAGGCAACTGGCGAGTTGGCCCGGCTGGGTGGGGAAGAACGTGCGCTCAACAGCGTTGGGCGAAAAGGGCAGACTGGCAAGGAGGCAGTCAGCCCCGTTGGCCTTGATCTCCGGGCTGGGCAACCAGGCGGGGTCGAGGAGGTGGAGCGTGTCGATATCCACCAGGCGCAGGTAGCGCTGGAACTGGCAAGGATGGTTGCGGCAGGCCCGCACGCTGACCAGGGGCCCTTGCGGGGCCTTGAGAAAGGCCTTGGTCGCGGCCTTGAGCCGCTGCGCGGTGAGCTGGGGATTGAAGGGGTTGACCAACAGGACCGCCGTCTCATCTGTTTTGCCGGTTTTTGCGAAATCGGAAAGCCGCGCCCTGGCCTCCGGAGGCAGTCCAAGGAGGTTTCCGCCAAGCCCTGCGGACACCGGGAGTGTTTCAATGCCCCGCTCCCCGGCCAGGGCGGCCAGGGCGGGATCATCGGTGAGCGCCAGGCACGTTTCCGGGCTGGCGAAGCCGAGCACCGCAGTGATGGCCTCGGCCGACACCGCCTGCGCGATGGGGGCGAAGTCCGGCCCGCCTGTGTGGGCCGCAAAAGGCAGCACGGTCAGGAAGCGCACGGCGCGTCGAAGTCGAAGAGGTTGAGGTTCAGGACGCTCTCGGCCAGCAGGAAGTCCTCAAGATAGTCGATGTCTATGAGGCTGATTTTGTCCGTGACGGGATAGAGGAAATATGTGCTGGCCTTGCTGTTCGGGATGGCCCCGTACGCGCTGGCCAGCCCCACAGGCCGATGGAAGAGTCCAATGTCCTTACAGCCAATGTCGGCGGCTTTGCCTTGAGCCCGTGAGGAAGGAAACAGGCTCTGCAGCCGCCCCCTTGCGTTGAGCCTGAAGAAGCTGTCGTGGTTGACGTTGAAGGGAGCCACAGTCAGGGCGACCCGGCAGCCGTCAAGCACCTTGCCCACCAGCAGGTCGATGAGTCCCTTGGGGCGGAAGGGATGGGTAGGGTACAGGACCACAGAGATCAAATCCCTGCGCGCTCTTCCGTACAGTGTGCGCAGGAGGTGGTCGATGACCCGGCCAGGCGAGCAGTTGTCCACGGCAAGGTGCCTGGGCCGCAGGAAGGGCACTTCGGCGCCGTAGCGCAGGGCCACTTCGGCGATTTCTTCGTCCTCGGTGGACACGATGACCCGGTCGATGCGGCTTGAGGCCAGGGCGGCCTCGATGCTGTAGGCGATGAGCGGCTTGCCGCAAAGTGGCAAGACGTTCTTGCGCTTGAGGCCCTGTGATCCCCCGCGCGCGGGAATGATGGCCAGGGTTTGGTGCTTGCTGCTCATGCCAGGCTCTGCTCATTGCGCCGCGACGATGCGGTCGATCCAGTGGTGCAGCAGGGTGGCGTGGGCGCTCTCGGCCAGGCCGTAGGTGGCTGCCGGAACATAGAAATTCAGGTCGCCAAACGCACGCAGGGCGTTGTCCGGGCGCATGCCCGACAGGGTGATGACAAAGCCGCCCAGCTCGCGCGCCGTATCCACCGCGTTCAGGATGTTTTGCGAGTTGCCGGAGCTGCTGATGGCCAGAAGCGCGTCCACGGCGTTCATCTTGCGGCGCAGGGGCTCGGCGTAGACCTGATCAAAGCCGATGTCGTTGGCCACGGCGGTGATGAGCGCCAGATCGGTGAAGACCTCGGTGCGCACCTTGCCGTTCTTGTTCATGTCCGCGGCCATGTGGCTGGCGATGGACGCGCTTGCGCCGTTGCCCACAAAGAACACAGTGGCCTTGTCGGTCCTGGCTTTCTCCGTGCAGTGAAAAAGCCTGAGGAAGCCTTCCTCCGGGTCAAGGGGGCTGCCTGAGCGGTCACTGACCTTCAGCCCGTGCAGGCAACCCTCAAGCTCGGCAACGTAGCTCTTCCAGTTCATGGCTGAGACTCCCTCTTCTTCGTGAGCGGCAGGTTCTGGCACACCGGCCTCCCGGCGGAGGTCTGCAGGCAAAAAAGGGCACCAGGGGCCGTAATCCTCTGCACTGCAAGCAGAGTGCCGGGATGATTTCTACACCATTCCATGCTGAGCCGTCCAGGGTCAAAGCCCGCAGGCTGTCTTGCGCGGAGGGGGGGGATGGGAGTATGGGTCCCATTGCGGGGTATCGAGTTTTTCGCCCCTGGCCGATGAGACTCAAGGCCTGGCACGGGCACCCTGGAGGAACATGCTTCGACTCAATTGCGGCTGCGGTCGCCATGTGCACCCGGACTGGACCAACGTGGATTTTCAGGCCCAGGTCCCCGGGGTTCTGGTGCATGACCTGCGCCAGGGCCTGCCCTTTGCCGACGATCATTTCGATTGCGTGTACTGCGCGCATATGCTGGAGCACCTGCCGCGCCGGAACGTCGAAGCCTTCCTGTCGCAGTGTCTGCGCGTGCTCAAGCCCGGCGGCATTCTGCGCCTGGTGGTGCCGGACCTGGAGGCTGCGGCCCGGCAGTACCTGGAGCACCTGGAGCGCGCCGAGGCCGGTGGCGAAACAGCCGCCGAGCGCTATGAATGGTGCGTCATCGAGCTTTTGGACCAGCTGACGCGGGTTCGCAGCGGCGGGGAGATGGTCGCCTACTGGTCGCGCCAGCCCATGCCCGCCTTCGACTTCGTGCGCCAGCGCGCCGGGGCCGAGCTGGACGACTTCCTGCGCGAGTTTTCCGCGCCGGGCCGGGTGCATCCTGCCGCGGCCCAGGCCCAGGAGCCCGAGGACCCGGAGGAGTATGCGCGCCTGCGCCAAAGCGGCGAGCTGCACCTGTGGATGTACGATCGCCGCTCCCTGCGCCTGGCCATGGAGGCCGCCGGATTCGTCCAGGTGCGCCGCCAAGGCGCCGCCACCTCGGCCATCCCGGACTTCGCGCGCTTCCAACTGGACCAACTTCCGGGCGGCGTCGAGCGCAAGCCCGACTCCCTCTATTTCGAGGGCCTGAAGCCCGGTCAGGGCGCTGGCTGATGTGCGGCATCGCGGGCATCGCCGGGCGGCACGACCCGGAGCTGGTGCGGGCCATGTGCCGGGTGCTGGCCCACCGCGGGCCGGACGGCGAGGGCTTGCACGAGGAGGCCGACGGCTCCGTGAGCCTGGGCCACCGCCGTCTGAGCATCCTGGACCTTGCTGGCGGCGCCCAGCCCATGCACGGCGCGGACGGGAAGCTCAGCGTCGTCTTCAACGGCGAGATCTTCAACGCCCCGGAGTTGCGCCTGGAGCTTGAGGCTGCGGGCCGCCGCTTCGCCACCCGCAACTCCGACACCGAGGTGCTGCTGCACCTGTACGCGCTTCACGGGCCGGGCATGCTGGACCGGCTGCGCGGCATGTACGCCTTCTGCGTGCTGGACCGCCCTGCGCGCCGCCTGTTCCTGGCCCGCGACCGCGCGGGCATCAAGCCCCTGTATTTCAGCCGGGCCGGGGGCCGCTTCGCCTTCGCCTCGGAGCTCAAGGCCCTGCTCGAGCTGCCCTGGGTCTCGCGCGGCATCCGGCCCGAGGCCCTGGCCCACTACCTAAGCCTGCAATTCGTCCCGGCCCCGGGCACCATCCTGGCCGACGTGGACAAACTCCGAGCCGGGCACTGGCTGAGCGTGGATGTGGACACCCTGGACTGTCGCCAGGAGCGCTTCTGGTCCCTGTTTCAGCACGCCGGCGATGACTTTGACGCTGACGCCTGGGCCGTGCGCTGCCGGGAGGCCTTGTCCAAGGCCGTGCGCCGCTGGACCCTGAGCGACGTGCCCCTGGCCTGCTCGCTCTCCGGCGGACTCGACTCCTCGGCCATCGTGGGCCTGCTGGCCCAGGACGGCGGGGGCGCGCCGGACACCTACTCCCTGGGCTTTTTCGACACCGAGGGGGCCGAGGCCGCAGAGATCGACGAGCTGGGCCTGGCGCGGCAGGTGGCCGAGCGCTGGGGTACGGACCACCACGAGATCCGCATGGACGCGGACGAGCTCACCAATGACCTGGAGGCCATGGTCTGGCATCTGGACGAGCCCTATGGCGGCGGACTGCCGTCCTGGTATGTGTACCGGCTTATCGGGCGCGACGTGAAGGTTGCGCTCACGGGCACCGGCGGGGACGAGCTCTTCGGCAACTACGGCAAGTGGCTGCGCTTTGAGGCCGCCCCGGACCAGGGCTTGCGCATGGCCCTGGAGCAGACGCGCGAGGCGGACGCCCCGGCCCTGCGCCGGGCGCTGGAGCGTCATCCCCACGGCGCCCTGTGGCACCGCTACCTCACCGATGCCTCCAAGGCGCGCCTGCTCTCCCCTGCTGTGCTCGCGGCCTGCGGCGAGCACACCGAGGCGCTCATCGAACGGCTGTGGCGCGAGGCGGACCGCGCCTCGGCGCGCGACGCCGTGCCGGCTCTGGACTTCCAATTGCAGTTGCCCGAGGAGTTTCTGCTGGTGACGGACCGCTTCGCCATGGCCCACGGGGTGGAGGCGCGGGTGCCGTTTCTGGACGAGGACTTCGTGGCCCTGGTGTCCTCGGTGCCCGCAGCCTTGCGCACCAGGCCGGACAACCTCAAATATCTGCTCAAGCGGGCCGTGGCCGACCTGCTGCCCCCGGCGCTGCTTGAGAGCCCCAAGCGCGGCTTCGTGCTGCCGCTCACGGCCTGGACCCGGGGCCGCCTGCGTGGCCGCATCGAGGCGGCCTTAGGCCCGGAGCGGCTGGAGCGGCAGGGGCTGTTCACCCGCGCCGTGTGGGATGAGGTCGTGGCCCCGCACCTCTCGGGCGCGCAGGAGCGCACCCAGCAGGTCTGGACCCTGTTCATGTTCCAGCTCTGGTTTGAGAGGTTTGTGGAGGGGGTTTAGGGAAGCCTGGGTGGACGAAGCGGCCCGGTGCCGGCCATCAGGATGCATCCCCCGGCCGTTTGAAGTCCTGCAAGGACCGCCCGTGCCGGCTGGGCAGAAGGTCCCGCAGCAGCCCGACAGCGCGCGTGCAGCGGTGGGTGCGCGCCTCGCGCAGCAGGGCCTTGATGCCCTCGCGCACGCGCCCGGACGCGGCCAGGGCCTGCCCACGCTTGAGCCACAGCCCCCGGTGGTGCGGGCTTGCGGCCTCGATCTCCTCCAGCACGGCCAGCGCCTCCTCGAAGCGCCTGGCATAGCGCCAGGCGTCGCTCATGTTCAGCAGAAAATCGTACTGCCAGCCCTGGCGCTCCAGGCACCAGCGGAAGCAGTCCACGGCCTCGGCCGCGCGGCCCTCCGCAGCCAGCATGCCGCCCAGGCTCTGGCGCACCCCGAGGTCCTCCGGGAATCGCCGGGCAAGCTCCTCCAGCACGCCCCGCCCTTGGGCCGCCTGGCCCGCGTCGCGCAGGGCAAAGGCCCGGGCCAGCGCCTCCCGGCGGTGCGCACTCTCAGCGGCGTCAGCGGCGTCTGTCTCAACTTCTGCGCTTGGGGGCTGGGCCAGGATGTCGGGCGGAATCTCCGGCGCGGCGGGCGTCGCCTGCGTGGCGGCGCTGACGGGCCGTGGGGCGCTGACAAGGACCAGGTCGCGGTACAGGTCCAGGTAGCGGGCGGCCTGGGTCTCCACGTTGAGCTCCTGCTCCACGCGCGCCAGCCCGGCCCGGCCCATTGCGCGGGCCGCCTGGGGGGCAGGCAGGAGTTCGCGCAGGGCTCCGGCCAGGGCCGAAACATCGCCTGCGGGCACGAGCAGTCCTGTGCGGCCCTGGTCCACCACATCCGGCACCCCGCCCGCCTGAAAGCCCACCACGGGCAGGCCGCAGGCCATGGCCTCCAGCGCGGTGCTGGGCAGGTTCTCCTCCAGGGAGGGGATGACGAAGACGTCGGCGCACGAGTAGATCAGGCGGAGCATGGCGTCGTCGTCCACGAAGCCGAAGGGCACCGTCTCCACACCCAGGCCGGACAGGCGCTCCACGCCCTGGCCCAGGCAGCAGAACAGAAGCCGCCTGCCGTCGGGCAGCCGCGCCCCGCCAAAGGACTGACGCAGCTCCTCCAAGGCCTTGACCAGCAGGTGGAAACCCTTGCGGCGCTCGGCGTGGGTGGCCACGAAGAGCACCACGGCGGCGTCCTGCCCAAGGCCCAGGCGGCGGCGTGCGCCGGGCACGGGATGGAAGCGCTGCCGGTCCACCCCGTTGATGATGACCTCCACGCGCTTGCCCTGGAACACGGCGCTGTCCTTGGCCAGGCCGGCCAGCCAGCGGCTGGGGCTGACCACGGTGAGCGGGGCGTTGGCCACGGCGCGGCGCTTGGCCGCGAGCTGGGCCATGGGCAGGGCGTGCAGGCCCTGGACGAGCTGCGGGCAGTCCGCGCAGTCCGTCAGGAAGCCCTGGCACCCGGCGGCGTAGTGGCAGCCCCCGGTGAAGGGCCAGAGGTCGGACAGCCGCCAGGCGAGCGGCTTGCCCAGCGCGCCCAGCCGCCCGATGTCCGCCGGGGACAAAAACTGGCTGACCCAGTGCAGCTGGATGACATCGGCGTTCTGGACCGGCGCCGTGGCGGCAAGGTCGTGCCCGGCGGCGGTGGCGGTGAGGATGGTGTCCGTAAGCGGCGTGCGCGAGGCGTCGAGCAGGGCGTTCAGGCGCTGCTGCTGGCGCTGGTCCTCCTCGCGCGGCGGGTGGGCCAGCAGGCCTTTGGCCTCGAACACGTCGGCGCGGTCCGAGTCCTTGACCCGGCAGATGAGCTGCGAGTCCTGGCCCGCCTGGGCCAGGGCCGTGTGCAGGCGGAACATGGCCCGGGCCGCGCCCCCGGCGGTGTCGCGCGTGCTAGCGTGGACGATGCGCATGGCTGGCCGCCGCGGGCTCAAGCCCGCCGCGTGGCGTTGGCCACGACGCCGTTGGAACCGTAGAAGATGTCCACGCCGCGCAGTTCCTCGTGGCCCCGGAACCAGGTTCCGACGCTGGCTGGCGTCTGGGGGAGGTCGTAGGCCGGGGACAGGGCGTCGAAGGTGTCCATGATGGCGTGCTGGATCCGCTCCTCGCGCGTGTAGCCGTTGTGCAGATAGTTCCAGCAGGGGATGGGGATCATGCCGCAGAGGCGCTCGCCGTGGCCGGGGATGCTCCGGATGCGCGTGTCCAGGTCGATGTAGCGCGGGATGTACCACTCCAGGATTTTGAGCAGCGTGGCGTGCCGGAGGTGCTTGGTCAGGGGCCGCCAGAAGTACTTGGGGAAGCCCCAGGGCGAGGGTCCGCCGAACTTGCGGTACACGTCCACGCTGATGCGCCCGCCCGGCGCCAGGCAATCGGCCAGGAAGCCGAAGGTTTTGGACGGGTCCGGGGTGTGCTGGAGCACGCCGTAGCAGAACACGTAGTCGAAGCGCCCGGCCAGAAACGGCAGGTCGAACAGGTCGGCCTGGAGCAGCAGCACGTTTTCGCGCGCGCCCAGGTTGTCCAGGTTGACGTCGATGGCCTGGCTCATGTCCAGGGCCAGGACCTCTGCGCCGGTGTCGGCCAGGATCTCCGTGAACCGGCCGGGGCCGCAGCCGCATTCCAGCACACTCCGGCCCTTCAGGGCGGCCAAGTCCCACTTGGTGTTGTCCTTGAGCCGCCGCAGGGTCAGGTCCTTGCTGGACACGCTGTCGTGCTGGAGGTTGCGGAAGCGCGACCACTGGAAGGCAAAGGACTCGCAGTAGGCGTCCGGCGAGAAGCGCGGGATGAACCCGGTGATGTCCACCCGCCTGCCGGTGGCGTGCTCCGTGAGGCTCCCGGTGCGAACGAAGTCGCCCTCCCGCTCCAGCACGTCGAGGTTGAAGCCGCGCGCCAGGAAACGCTGGTACACGAGCTCATGCATGGCGGATGCCCTTGTCCTGGAGCGGCGGTGGCACGAGCCCTTCGCCCGCGTCTTCGATGCAGATGCCGCTGTTGTAACGCTTGCACAGGTGCTTGCGGAAGCGCTCCCGGTAGGCCGGGCTAAAGACGTCGGCGTAGCGGGTGCGCATCAGCTCTATGGCCCGGCGCATGATGCCGGTGATGAGCTCCAGGTCCGTGCAGGAGCGCGAGGCAAAGCCCTGGGGGCTCTCCCGCCAGTAGGCCAGGTCGTCGGGGATGTAGCAGGCTCCGTGGCGCAGGGCCACCACGTCCGAGATGAGTCCGTCGCTGAAGGCCAGCAGGTCTTCCTGGAAGCCTCCGGCCTGATGCAGGGCGCCCACGCGGTACACGGAGGTGTTGTTGATGATCCACTGACCCTCCTGGAACAGGAAGCGGGCCGCGTTTTCCGGGGAGATGTAGCAGGGGGAGTCGGCGATGACAGGGGTGACCAGCTCGCCCAGATCCTGGCCCTCCTGGCCGAGGCGGCGCGTCAGGCCCGAGCAGAGCCCGGCCTGGGGGTGGGCGGCCAGCAGGGTCATGGAGCGCTCGAACATGCCCGGCAGGATGAGGTCGTCCGCCGCCAGAAAGGCCGCATGGCTTGTCCGGCACAGGTCCGTGAGGCGGTTCATGTTCTTGACCACGCCGAGGTTCTCCTCGTTGCGGATGATGGTGAAATTCGGGTGCCGCCGGGCGAAGGTTTCCAGTACTTCCAGGCTGTTGTCGGTGCTGGCGTCGTCGATGACGATGATCTCGTCGGCCGGCCTGGACTGCGTCAGAATCGCCTCAAGGGCCATTGGCAGAAAGCGGGCGTGATTGTAGTTGGGCATCAGGACGGACAGGGTCTGGCTGGCGTTCATGGGCATGTGGCTCCGGTATGCTCCTGGCTGTGAGGATCAGGCGACGCTCCATGACGCTGGCGGGCCACCGTGTCCATGGTGTTCATGCAACAAAAGCGCCACAGAACCCATGCCCCTTCCGGATGGCAAAGGCAATCCGCTACTCGCGGCCTGCTTCCTGCGCCTGTTTCGCGGCGATGCGCTCCAGGTAGCTTGCCGCCGGACCGAAGTGCGGGGAATGCTGCGGCTCGCGCCGGAACTCCGCCTGGGCCTTGTCCAAAAGCCCGCGCTCGAAGAGCACCTGGCCGCGCTTGTGGTGCAGGCCGTGGTGTTCCGGGGCCAGGGCCGCCAGCCCGTCCAGCGCGGCGTCGGACTCATCGTAGCGTCCGGCATAGCGCAGCACGTCCGAGAGGTTCAGCCGGTAGCCGTGTTCCTCCGGGGCCAGCTCAATGGCCTTGTGGAAGGACCGGGCCGCGGCATCGTGCCAGCCGGTTCGCGCCAGCACCCCGCCGATGCGCTGCCAGGCAGCCGCGCCGAACCTTGGGAACAGCCGGGCCGGGCCGCCGGGCTGCCGGGCGGCTCTGTCGGGCGCGAAGGTCAGCAGCTGCGCAGCTGCGGCATGCCGCTGCGCATCCTTAAGCCCGGCTTTGTCCAGGAGGGCTTCGGCGAGGTCGAGCTGGCTCAGCAAGACGAACTCAAGCTCCTCCGCGCCGCCACTGTCGAGGCATTGACGCAGGACCTCATGGGCCTCCGCGTGGCGCTTCAGGGCGTGCAGCGCCAGGGCCTTGCGCAGGAGCGCCACGGCGTTGCCGGGTCTCTGGGCCAGGGCGCGGCCGAAAAGCTCCAGGGCCTCCTCAAGGCGCCCCGCGTGGCGCAGGCTCAGGCCTTGGCGCAGCAGTTCGGCGTGCGGGGGGGCCAGGGGGGCCTCTGTTTGCCGGGCCAGCAGGCTCCCTTCCTGGCGGGCCATGCCGAACGCCTTGTCCAGCTGGGCGTTGCGGGCCTCGGGCGTGAAGCAGGCCATGAACCGCCGGAGGGCGTCGGCATAGGGCTCCGGTCCCTGGGCCAGCAGTTCGGCAAAGGCCCGGCGGAAGTCCTGCTCGTCGCCGTGGGCGTAGCACCGGCCCAGGCCGTGGGCCTGCACGCGCCAGGCCATGAGCCCGACATCCGGCACCAGGGTCGGTTTGCCTGCGGCCAAGGCCTGGAGTTGCAGGCCCGAGGAGCCGTAGTGGCAGGAGTAGGGCAGGGGCAGGAACGGGGTGCCGGGGTGGGCCAGCGTCAGCCGGAACAACGCCTCCGGCACGTAGCCTTGGCGCACGAAGGCCCGGCCCTGGGCCGTCAACTTTTCCAGCAGCGCGTCGATTTCGGCATCGTCCGGACAGCTGACCCGCTGGCCGAGCGCCACGCAGCAGGCTCCTGGCGTGGCATGAACCGCGCGCAGGGTCCACAGGGCGTTCTTGCGCTGGTCGAGCTTGCCCAGCAGCGGCAGCACCGGCCCCTGGGCGCGGTCCAGGAACATTCGCAGCGCCTCGGCGTCCGCAGCGGACAAAGCGGCTTCGTCCGGGGTCTCTTCCCGACCCGGAGGATCGGCATAGATGTCCGGCAGGAACACGAGGTGCTCCTCGCCGGGGTCCAGCGCCGCCACCTGGTATTCGTCCAGGGTCAGCACCGAGGAGAAGGGCCGCCGTGCCGCCAGGAGCTGGTCCAGCCTCGCGGCGTAGAGGTCCTTGAAGCCCAGGTAGCAGTCGCGGTGGCCGAAGGTGACCAGGCCAACGGTGGGTGTGGGGAAGGCGAAGCCGGGCGGCAGGACGTGCTCCGCGTGGAACAGGAATTCGTCGGTGCTGAGCAGGATGGCGGCCTCGGGCCGCAGCTCCCGCTGGGCCTCAAGAAGCTCGGCAAAGGCCTGGGTCGCGAGGTCGGCCTTGGACAGGTCGGCGCGCTGCTGGTCCAGGCGCTCGCTGGGGCCCATGTCCAGGATTTCGACCTGCTCCGCGCCCAGGTAGCGGCGCTGGTATTGGGTCCCCCCAAGCCCCCGGCCCATGAGCGTGACGCGGAAGCCGCGCGCAAGCGCCCACTGCGTCAGGGTGTCGGCGTAGACCAGGAAATGCCCGTAGTTGAAGAGATTCTGGATGAGCAGCAGGGGTCTGCGGCGCTGCGTGGGCGGTGGGCTTTCCGGGCTCTGCACGATATCCGACCTTTCCTGGTGCGCGGGGTGAAATTATGAGCATGTCCATAAAAGTTACTGTCCGGGAGCAGGGGGTGTCAAGCTCCGGGTCCGCAAGCGAGTGGGCCGGGGCTGCGCAAACATCCGCCGGAGGCCAGCAAAGTCTTGAGTCCATGGACGGATGCTGCTAGCCTGCGCTGGCTGGCGGCAAGCGATTCGCATCACCGGGCACATGCCGCTTGGGCGGCCCCCGCAACAGCCGGAAGGCCATGACCACGAACGGAATTCTCATTTGCTCCCCAGGGGATATTTCGCGCAGCGGCGTGCTCGATGTGGGCCTCAAGTGCGCCCATTCCTGCCGCTTCTGCTACTACAGCTTCATGGCCGAAGCGCAGGGGCAACATGAGGCCCTGCGCCGGGCCAGCTTCCGCTCCACCGAAGACTGCCTGCGCATCGTCGACCTCATGGCCGAGGCCGGGCTGATCAATTTCGACGTCACCGGCGGTGAGCCCACCATGCACGAGGGCCTGCCGGACATGGTGCGCCGGGCCGTGGAGCGCTCCATGAGCGTGCGCGTCATCACCCTGGGCCAGTTCCTGCTGCGCCAGGGCGGCGGCCCCCACCTTCTGGAGACCCTGCTGGACGCCGGGGTGACGGATTTTCTCTTTTCGCTCCACGCAGCCACCGAGGAAGGCTTTTTTGAGGCCACGCGCGGTTCGCTGAAAAAGGTCCTGGCGGCCATGGACGCCCTGGATGCTGCGGGCTTTCAGTACTCGGCCAACACGGTGGTCCACGCGGGCAACCTGGCCGACCTGCCGAGGATCGCCGAGATCTCCGCCGCGCGCGGGGTGTACCACCACAATTTCATTGTGTTCAACGCCTACTACCGCTGGGACTCCCCGGAGAGCATCGCGGGCATGCAGGCCGCCTACGCGGACATGAGAGTGCCGCTCACGCGCGCCGTGGAGATTCTGGCCGCCGCAGGCGTGGCCGTGACCATCCGCTACCTGCCCCTGTGCGCCGCGCCGGGGCTGGAGCGGCACATCGTCGGCGTGGTGGGCGTGCACCATGACCCGCACGAGTGGATGAACCGCGCGGGCAACCCGGACCGCGAGCCTTTGTTCTGCGCCGAGCCCCTGCCCGTGCCCGTGGACGGCCCGCGCGACATCTACGCCCTCGCGCGCGGGGCGCGGCGGCTGGATTTTGGAAAAGACGGGGTGGTGGACGCCGTGGCCGTGCGCGGCGACGCCTTCAAGGTCTTTCCGGCCCATTGCCGGGACTGCGCGGCCATGCCCTACTGCGACGGCCTGGACCCCAAGTACATATTGCTGCATGGGCTGTCCGGTCTTGCGCCCTTTGCGGACATGCCGGGCAGCGGGCCGCTCATTGCCGCGCGCCGGGGCTATCTGCCGGCCTTTGCGCTCAAGCGCGACCCCTTGGCCGACATGCGCGCAGCCATTGCCGGCCTGCCCGGGGCTTGACCCGGCCTGGCGCGCGGGACAAAGAAGCCTGTGGCGCGGTGTTTGCATTTTTGCCTGGGAACCGGGCCGGAACGTCGTGATTTTGGCGCGCCCCCTGACCTTGCCGCATGCGTCCTGGTGCGACCCGGATGAATTCCCGCAGGCGGTGCAGGGCGCCCCGGCCATATTTCCGCGCGAAACGGCCTTGGCTATCGCGGGAACCAAGGAGAACGCATGATTGCTTTGTCCGAGATGCAGATCATCCAGATCGACGTGACCAACGCCTGCATGAACCGCTGCTCCAACTGCACGCGCTTCACCGGGCACCACCGCAAGCCCTTTTTCATGGATATGCCGACCTTCAAGAACGCGGTGGACTCCCTTGTGGACTTCCCGGGCATGGTCGGCATGATCGGCGGGGAGCCTCTTTTGCACCCGCAGTTTGCCGAGATGGCCCAGTATCTGGCCGAGAAGATCACCGACAAGAAGCGCCGGGGCCTGTGGTCCACGGTGCCCAAGGCCCAGGGCGAAAAGTACGGCGCGCTCATCCGTGAGGTCTACGGCAATTTCTATTTCAACGACCACAGCGTCGACCAGATCCTGCACCAGCCCCTGCTGGTGGCGGCCGAAGAAGTGGTGGCCGACAAAAGCGAAATGTGGCGGCTCATCGACGACTGCTGGATCCAGAAGTACTGGTCCGCCTCCATCACGCCCAAGGGCGCGTTCTTCTGCGAGGTGGCGGCCAGCTTCGACATGCTGTTCAACGGTCCCGGCGGCTGGGTGGTCGAGCCCGGCTGGTGGAAGCGTGTGCCTGCGGACTTCAGCGAGCAGAAGGAGCGCGCCTGCCCGCGCTGCGGCTGCGCCATCCCGCTGAAAAGGCGGCCCAGCGCCCAGGAGATCGACGACGTGAGCCCCGGCAACCTGGAGGCGCTCCTGGCCATCCGCTCGCCCAAGGCCCAGCGCGGCCGCGTGGAGATCTACGGCGGCGGCCTGGCCGAGGACTGGAACCCCGGCCCCAACTGGTACATGAGCGAGGTCGAGCGCGAAACCGAGCTTGAGTACCGCGGGCGCATCGCCGAGCGCCTGGCCGAGGACGGAGCCGGAGGTGCCTGCGCCGGAACCTGCGCCGGAACATGTGAAGACACCTGCGCCGGGAGCGTCAAGTGAGCGCCGCCGTCACGACCGCCGTCACAACCGTCGTCAAGACCACCAGGCGCGTGCTGACCCGCCGGGGCGTGGTCTGGCTGGGCCAGACCTGCAACCTGCGCTGCCGCTTCTGCTATTTCCAGACGCGCATCGAGGCCAAGGACCACCCGGAGCACGCGTTCATGGGCCTGGCCAAGGCCAAGGGCATCTGCGACACCCTGCGGGGCCACTACGGCAACAACGCCATCGACATCCAGGGCGGCGAGCCGACCATCTATCCGGGCATCGAGGAGCTGTGCAGCCACAGCGCCAGTATCGGGCTTCTGCCCACGCTCATCACCAACGCCCTGGTGCTGGCCCGGCGCGAGGCCTGCCAACGGCTCAAGGATTCCGGCGTGCGCGACCTGCTGGTCAGCGTGCACGGCCTGGGCCAGAACTACGACGACGTGGTCGGCGTGCCCGGCGCGCACGTCAAGCAGATGGCCGCGCTCAACAACTGCGTGGCCGTGGGCCTGCCCGTGCGCTTCAACTGCGTGCTCACCAAGTCCTCCCTGCCGCACCTGGCCGACGTGGCGACCCTGGCCGTGAACGTGGGCGCGCGCGCGGTGAACTTCATCGCCTTCAACCCCTTTGAGGATCAGCAGAAGGGCGAGCGTTCCCTGGACGACGTGGCCGCGTACTCCGAGGTCGCCCCGCCGCTTCTGGCGGCCATGGACATCCTCAACGGCGCAGGCATCGAGGTCAACGTGCGCTACTTCCCGCTGTGCCAGGTGCCGGAAGCCTATCGCCAGCACCTCTACAATTTCCAGCAGCTGCCCTATGACCTGCACGAATGGGACTACGCCTCCTGGTCCTGGACGGACATGAAGCCCCAGCGCATGCGCGAGGGCGAACTCTCGCCGGTCATCTCCCTGCGCCAGGCCAACCACCGCTCGCCCATGTACAAGGGCGTTCCGGATTACCTGAATGACCCGGCCATCAGCCTGGACGACGAGTACCGCCATAGCGCGCTGATCCGCGCGCGCGAGCACTGCGGCTACCGGGAGACCCCGGCCTGTCTGGCCTGCGGCGTGCGTCAGATCTGCGACGGCTTCCACGGCGACTACGCGGCCTTCTTCGGCCCGGGCGAGGCCCGGGCCATCGAGACGCCGGAGCCCGGCGCCGATCCGATTGTCGACCCGCGCCACTACATCCGAAAACAGCACAAGATCGTCGAGCCCGAAGACGCCGGTTGGGCGCTGTAACGGCACACAGGGAGAGACAGCCATGTCCATCCACGACTTGATCGCCAGGCACGCCCGGCCAGAGCCGGAACAGCCGCCCGTGGCCCTGCCCCAGGCCCTTCATGACCCCCGTCTGGACCGCGCCCGGATGCTGAAGCCGCGCGTCAGCTTCATCGTCACCAGCTACAACTACGAGGCCTACATCGTGGAGTGCCTGCGCTCCGTGACGCGCCAGACCTACGACAACTGGGAGTGCATCGTGGTTGATGACGTGTCCACTGACGGCACCGTCGCTGCGGTGCGCGGGTTTGTGGACAGCCCTGAGGCCGGGGGGCGCTTCATGCTCCTGGAGCGCGCCGAGAATGGCGGCCAGATGGAGGCCTTCCGCGACGGGCTTGCGCTGGCCACAGGCGCTTTCGTGTGCATGCTCGACGCCGACGACGTGCTGCTGGAGGATTTCCTTGAGGCGCACCTGCGCGCGCACCTGTCCGTCAAGACCGTGGCCTTCACCAGCTCCAACCAGTACCAGATCAACGCCAAGGGCGAGATCATCGGCGGCCAGCACATGGACCACCAGTCCGGGGGCCACTACCGCCACGTGCGCCTGACCAGCTTCCAGACCGGGTTCTGGATCTGGGCCACGTCCTCCAGCATGGTCTTCCGCCGCAGCACGGTGGAGCTCATCATGCCCACCGACGGCACCACGTTCCGCATCTGCGCGGACTACTACATCGCGCATTTCTGCCACCTCATCGGCGACTCCCTGCTCATCCCGACCATCCACGGCTGCTACCGCCGCCACGGGGGCAACAACTTCGGCTCCAACCCGGTGCTGGGCAACATCAACAGCGTGGGCAACCTGGACCAGCACCCGCCCCACGACCTGTTCCGCCAGACCATGATCAGCCACGTGCTGAACAATTTCGATGTCTTCTACCCCATCTTCATGGGCAAGGGCCTGGTGAAGTTTCTGCTGCGGCTGGTGAAGCCGACGGAGCTGCCGGAACTGGTCGCCGCGCACCCTGAAGCCTTCCCCGGGCCTTTGTGGCAGTACTTCTGGGGGGCCGTGGAGCAGTGGCGAAGAAAGCGCTACACGCCCATGAGCGAGAAGTTCAAGATCCTGCCGGATCCGCTCGCCCCTGCGGCGGAGCCACCCTGGCAGGGCTGAGGCCGCGCCAGACCGGGACGCATTTCTGCTCCCTTGAGCGTCATCAGTGAGGAGAGAGTCATATGCCACGGATCATTCGAAGCGCCGGTGAACTCGGTCCAGGGAAGCCTGTGCTGATCTATGGCGCAGGGGACCGCGGCGCGGAGCTGGAGCGCGGCCTGCGGGCCGCCGGGCTGCCGTGCCGGGGTTTTCTGGACAGCTTCAGTGAAGGCGAGCACTGCGGGCTGCCGGTGTACCGATACGAGGACGCTCCCGCAGATCTGCTTTGGGCCTGCCGCATCGTCATCGCTTCGTTCATGCATGGGGCCATTGCCAAGCGTTTGAGCATGGACGGGGTCTCGGACTTTTTCGTCCTGGCGGACCAGGGAGAGGACCCCTACGGCGTTCCTCTCGCCTTGGATGTGGAGGAGGCCCTGGACCTGCTGGCGCACATGTCGATATCTCTGGGCAATCAGGACCGGCCTATCCCGCCCAAGGGCGTCAGGCATACCTGCGGCGATCTTGACCGCGCACTTTGGGTCGGCGTGGACGGGTTGAAGTTCTGTTGCTTCATGCCCGACCTTCTGTTCTGCCAGCCTGTGGAGCAGCTTGTGCCGAACATGGAATCTTTGCGCCAGGGCATCTATGGGCGCATTGACCAGGGGCGGGAGACCTGCTGCAGCAGATGCATGTTCATGGGGCAGTCAGACGCGCGGGCAGAATCCTATCAGATTCAGCAAATCAACCTGGGTCACAACAACAGGTGCAACTTCAAATGCAGCTATTGCACCACGCGGAAGAATATGTTTCCAGGCTCCGACGGCTTGGTGCAGCGGCTGATGAATGGCTTCGCCGAAGCCGACATGCTGCACGAAGACCTCAGCTTCGCCTGGGCGGGCGAGGGCGAGCCGGTGCTTGACCCGGACTTTGAGGACATCCTGGGGTTGCTGCTGAAGAAAGGTTCCAAGGGGTTGATCTTCACCAATGCCAGCGTCCATTCGTCACTGCTTGAAGAAGGCCTGCGCCAAGGGCGTCTGCGCATTGTCACCAGCCTGGACGCGGGCACGCCAAAGACCTTCGAGCGGATGCACGGGGTGGACGCCTTTGACCGCGTTGTGGCGAACCTGCGGCGCTACCGCGCCCAATGCGGCCCGGAGGACATCAGTCTCAAGTACATCCTGACCGCAGACAATGCCAACCAGGGGGAGACGGGGCGGTTTGTCGAGCTGTGCGGATCGTTGGGCATCCGGAAGGTCATGATCTCCTCGGATTACAGCCTTGCGGCAAATCCGTATCCGGAGCTGACTGCGCAGTTCCGCCAGGAGGCCGAAGAGGCTGGCCTGGAGGTTTCGCTGACGCCGTGGTCGGCCTGAGGCCGTGCCACGGGGGCCATTGCGGGCAGCCCTGGCGGGTCGGGCGAGCCTAAGAAACAAGAGATCCTCCGGCCATGCCGGGGCGGAAGGTGACAAGGAAATCCATGACGCGTTTGCTCATCTGGGGCACCGGCGGCCAGGCCGAGATGATTCTGGCCCAGTTTCCCCACGCCACGCACGAGATTGTGGCCTTTGTGGACAGCAACCCCGCCCGACAAGGCAGCCAGTTTCACGGCCGCCCGGTCCTGGGGCCCGAGGCCGCGGCGAAACTGGCGCCGGACCAGCACTACGACCAGCTGGCCATCGCCAGCGTGTTTTTCGCTGAAATCCGCCAGCAGGCCGTGTTGCTGGGTTTCCCGGCAGAGCGCACCGTGTCGGCCCCCTCTCTTTGCTTCGCCTGCAGCGCCCACTTGCTGACGGACGGACAGTTTGCCGACTTGAGCTCGGTTCCCTGGTGGCACCACCGCTTTGAGATTCTGCCGGGCGTGGAGACTCCCGGCGTGTGCGGCTACAAGCCTTGGCTGCTGGACTCCCCCCTGGTGGCGGACCTGACGGGCAAGCGGGCGCTGGACATCGGCGCCTGGGACGGTCCCTATACCCTGGAGATGGCCCGGCGCGGGGCCGAGGTCACGGGCTTTGACATCCAGCCGTCCGCGCATTCCGGCTTCGACGCCATGCGCCGCGTGAACAAGCTGGACGTGGGCCACATCTGCGCCAACGTCTATGACCTGAACCCCGTCCAGCACGGCACCTTCGACCTGGTGACCTTCTTCGGCGTCTACTACCACCTGAAGGACCCGCTGCTGGCCCTGTCCAACATCAACTCCGTGCTGAACGTGGGCGGGCTGGTGCTGGTGGAGGGGGCCATCCTGGAGGGCGCGCCCAAGGTGGACGCCTACTGGGCCGGGCGCGAGGACATGATTGAGCGCCTGCGCGACGTACCCATGGGCTATTTCGTCCGGGGTGAGTACGAGAGGGAGTGGAGCAACTGGTGGGTGCCCAACCTTGCCTGCCTGCGCCACTGGCTGGAGAGCAGCGGCTTTGAGGTGCTGGAGGCGCGCCTGGTGGAAGAGGGCAAGCGGGGCTACCTGGCGGCGCGTAAGATATCGGAGATCCCCCAGGAGCATGTCGTGCTTCCCCCGGCTTAGGCCGGTGGCCCGGCAGACGCAGGGAACAAAGGGCGCGAGCCCGGCGGCGGCACCGGGCCGAAGGTCTGAATCACAAAAGGATAGAGGACTGAGAGACATGAAAATTCTCCTCGTCGCACCGCCCTATGCGTTGTTGAACCGGTACTATTTCCCCGTGGGCATCGCCTATGTCTCGGCCATGCTCAAGAAGCACGGCTTCCAGGTGGTCTGCCACAACAGCGCCCTGGACGACGACTGGCAGGGGGAGTTCCGCCGTCTGCTGGAGCGGGAGCGGCCGGATGTGCTGGGCGTGGGCGCGCTCACGCCGTCCCATAAGTTCGTCAAGTGGATGTTCAAGACGGCCAAGGAGGCGCTGCCCCAGGTGACCACCGTGGTGGGCGGCGGCGTGGTGGGCAGCGAGCCGGACATGTTCTATGCCATCGGGGCGGACATCGGCGTGATTGGCGAGGGCGAGGCGGTGGCGGTTGATCTCATGCGGACCCTGGAGCAGGGCGGGGACCTCGCCCAGGTGAAGGGCATCATATACCGCGATGCCGAGGGGCGCTCGGCTCGCACCGCTCCCCGGCCCTTCATCGAGGACCTGGATTCCATCCCGATTCCCGACTATGAGGGCTTCAACTTCGACATCTGCTACAGGAATGTGGGCACCCACGACATGATCTCCAGCCGCGGCTGCCCGTTCCATTGCACGTTCTGCTACAGCGCGCTCGGGCGCGGCAAGCACCGGGCCCACTCCCTCGACTACGTCATCCGCGAGATCCGGCATCTGATGGACACCTACGGGGTGAGGTGCGTGGGGCTCATGGACGAGGTCTTCGCCCTGCGCAAGGACCGCATCTTTGAATTCTGCGACAAGGTGCAGCCCCTGGGCATATCCTGGTATGCGCAGATGCGCTGCTCCGTGGTGGACGCGGAGCTTTTGACCCGCATGCGGGAAGCCGGCTGCCAGATGGTGTTCTACGGCCTGGAGAGCATGTCCCCGATGGTTTTGCGCAGCATGAACAAGAAGCTCACGCCAGCGGAGATCGAGCGTGCCTTGGAGCTGACCTTCCAAAGCGGCATGGACTCTTTCGGCAACTTTATCTTCGGCGATCCTGAGGAGACGACGGAGACCGCCTGGGAGACCCTCGACTGGTGGGTGGACCACCGCAAGTATTTCGTGAACCTGGGCAAGATCGACTGTTGGCCGGGGACGAAGATCTTTCACGACGCAGTGCGCAGCGGAAAAGTCAGGAGCAAGGTCGGGTTCATCGAGGCGGGCTGCCCCCTGCTCAACATGACCCGGATGCCCGATGTCGAGTTCATGGACATGCTCAAGCGCGTCTGGGTCATGCATGAGGGCCTGCTCTGGCCTGGGCGGCTGCTGTGGGCGCGCGTCGAGGCCGATGGCTCCGCGTCTGCCTGCTGCCAGTGTCCCAATTGCAATGCCGAAGCCGAGTACGGGCACCTGGAGCACGTGCCCCTGCACTCCGACCGGTACGCGCACCGGCCGCACTGCACCAGCTGTGGCAGGATGTTCGACATCCCGCTCAGGCTGCCTCCGGTCAAGCACAATGCCGAGGTGTTGTCCCTTTTGGGGCAGGCCCTTGAGCACCGCGCCGCAGGGAGGCTGTTCGAGGCCCTCGACCGTCTGGGCGTACTGCTTGTGATCAGCCGGCAACATACGGTGGCGGTCATCCTGGCGGCCAGCCTGCACTTGGCCCTGGGCTACCCGGACCGCGCCAGGGAGACCCTCCGGGTGGCCTTGAAGTTCAGCCCCGCCGCACCCTACATGCACGATTGGGCCGCACTGTGCTATGAACTGGACGGCGACCCGCGCATGGCCAGGGTCTTCGAGGCCCAGGCGCGGCTGCTGCGCGGGTGCCGGAACCCGGCCCTGAATGGCGCGAACCTGGCACAGCTGGATCCCATGGAGCAGCTGTACCTAAGCCTCTTTCCCGCCGGGGTGGAGGGCGCCCTCGTGGGCGAACGCCCGGAGGGGCAATGAGCCCGATGCCGTTCTCTCCGGTCGGCGTGCGCCTGGCCTGCGCGTCAAGGTCCCGGGCGCGGATGGGAACCACGGCTTGCCGTCCGTCGGGCCCACGGCCAAGGATCGTGCCCCCGCGCCTTGAGGGTTGTTCTCTATGAAAATTCTGCTTGTGGCCCCGCCGTACGCCTTGCTCAGCCGCTACCATTTCCCCGTGGGCATCGCCTACGTCTCGGGCATGCTGAAGTCGCGCGGCTTCAATGTGGTCTGCCACAACAGCGCCCTGGACGACGACTGGCAGGGCGAGTTCCGCCGCCTGCTTGAGCGCGAGCGGTCGGATGTGCTCGGTGTGGGCGCGCTCACGCCGTCCTACCGGTTCGTCAAGTGGATGCTTGCGACCGCCAAGGAGGTGCTGCCGGGCGTGATAACGCTGCTTGGCGGCGGCATCCTGGGCAGCGAGCCCGACGTGTTCGACTCGCTCAAGCCGGACATCGGCGTGGTGGGCGAGGGCGAGGAGGCCGCGGTTGAGCTTCTGCACGCCCTGGAGCAGGGCCAGGACCTGTCGCGGGTGGCGGGCATCCTCTACCGCGACGCCAGCGGCAAAACCGTGAGCACCGGGCCGAGGCCGTTCATCGAGGATCTGGACAGCGTGCCCTTCCCCGACTACGAGGGCTTCAACTTCGAGCTCTGCCACGAGCACCAGGGCACCTACGACATGGTCTCCAGCCGCGGCTGCCCGTTCCATTGCACTTTCTGCTTCAGCGCCCTTGGCCGCGGCAGGTACCGCGCCCGCTCCATCGACAACGTCATCAGCGAGATCCGCCACCTGGTGGACACCTACGGCGTGAAAAGCGTGGGCCTCATGGACGAGGTCTTCGCCCTGCGCAAGGAGCGCATACTGGATTTTTGCGGCAAGGTGGAGCCCTTCGGCCTCGCCTGGTACGCCCAGCTGCGCTGCGGCGTGGTGGACGAGCAGCTTCTGGCGCGCATGCACGAGACCGGCTGCCGCATGGTGTTCTACGGCCTGGAGAGCATGTCCCCGGAAGTGCTGCGGAGCATGAACAAGAAGCTCAAGCCTGCGGAGATCGAGCAGGCCCTGGAGATGACCTACCAGAGCTGCATGGAGTCCTTCGGCAACTTCATCTTCGGCGACCCCGAGGAGACCGCCGAGACCGCCTGGCAGACCCTCGACTGGTGGCTGGCGCATCGCCGCTATTTCGTGAACCTGGGCAAGATCGACTGCTGGCCGGGCACCAAAATCTACCACGACGCCGTGGCCCGCGGCGTCATCAAGGACAAGATCGCCTTCATCGAGCAGGGCTGCCCGCTGATCAACATGACGCAGCTGCCAGAGGAAGAGTTCATGGAGCTCATCCGGTGCGTGTGGCTGCTGCACGAGGGCCTGCTCTGGCCCGGGGGGCTTGTCTCGGCGAACGTCGACGCCCAGGGGTCGGCTTCCGCCTGCTGCCGGTGCCCGCATTGCGGCGCTCAGGTGCTGTTAGAGCATCTGGAGCGCACGCCCATGCATCGCGACCGGCACGCGCACCAGCTGCCTTGCAGCCAATGCTGCAGGGCCTTCGACCTCCCGCTGCGCCTGCCGCCCTTGGACCATGCGCCCGAGGTCCGGGCGTTGTTCGACGCGGCCCGGGCGCACCGCGACGCGGGCCGGCTGGACGCGGCCATGGAGCGCCTGCTGGCGCTGTTCGAGATCACCCGCGAGCACTCGGCTGCGGTGGCCCTGGCGGCAAGCATCCGCCTGACCCAGGGGCACCCGAGGCGCGCCAGGGAGCTGGTGCGGCTGGCCATCAAGCAAAATCCAACCGCCCCCGGTCTGTTCGACTGGGCGGCGAAGGCCTATGCGGCCTGCGGCGATGGGCGCATGGCCCGGATCTTTCAGGACCAGGCGCAGCTGTTGCGTGAGTGCCGGAACACTGCCCTGAACGGCACGAACATGGCGCAACTGGACCCCATGGAGCATCTGTGCCTGAGCCTCTTCCCCGCCGATGAGGACGATGCCGCCGCGAGCCGGCGCCCGGAGGGGCAATGACCCCGGAGGTCCTGTTATCCGTCCTGCGCGGGCTGGGGGTGCTCATCGAGGCCACCGGCGCGGGCGGGATGTGTGATTCGCCTCCCCTCGACGCCCCGATTGAGGGCCTTGACCATGCGTTCCACGCCCACACGCCCCTGTGGGCCTTTGAGCACCCCCGGGCCATATACCCTTTCGCCCAAGAGGGGCTCCCCCCGGTCTGCGAGACGTTGCCCCCGTCCCTCGGTGTCGAAGGCGTGCTGGCCAAGACCCGCCTCGTGGTGTTCCTGGGCGCGGCAGACACCCCGGTCCTGCGCCGGTGTCTGGAGAAGCCCGACACGTTCCTGCTTATCCTGGAGCCTGATGCCCGGCGTCTGGCGCAGTTCGCAGCCAGCGTTCCGGCGGCCAGGCTGGCCAGGCGCGCGCTGATCCTGCTGGGCGAGCCGGCCGCTTTTCAGCCTCCGGTGTCGCAGATCCTGCCGCCGGACCTGTTCGGCCTGGGTTTCCCGGTGTTCTACGGCCTGCCGGGGTTCGCGGCCACGGAGCAGGCCGCCCGGCTGGTCGAGCTGGTGGAGATTTTGTTCTACCGCCACCGCATGTACAGTCTGAGCGGGCAGGCGAACTTCAACAGCCTGCCCGTGCGTCCGCTGGTGCGCGGCCTGTTTTTTGATCAGCAGCTGCATGCCTACGTTAACGCCGCCGAGTGCCTGCGCTGGCCGGACATCCGGCCCCTGCGCAAGGCCTTCCAGGGCGAGACGGCGGTGCTGGTGGCCGCCGGGCCGGACCTGGCGGGGCGCATGGACTACCTGCGTTCGGTGCGCGAGCGGGCAGTGGTCATCGCCGTGAACAACGCGCTCAAGCCCATGCTGGCGGCCGGGGTGCGGCCGCATTTCGTGGTGGCCAACGACACCTCCGTGCACACCGGGCGCTCCTGGGAGGGCCTGCCGCATCTGGCCGATGTGTCCCTGGTGGGCCACTGCCTGACGGACCTGGGCGGGGAGGTGTTCGGGCGCAAATACCTTTTCGACACGTACCAGCCGGAGCTCTACGGCGAACGTCCGGACCTCCGGCTGCACGGCTCGGTGGTCACTGCGGCTTTCTCCCTGGCCCGTTACATGGGCTGCGTGCGCTGCGTGCTCGTGGGCGTGCAGCTCTGCTCGCCGGACCCGTGGAAGCTCAGCTATTCGCGCGGGAGCATCCACGAGCCCAGGTCCGAGGGCAACGCCGAACCCGAACGCGAGCTGACCAACGCCTGGCCGCAACTGGTGCCCGTCACCACCCTGGGGGGCCAGAGGCGCTATACCACGCTCAATTTTCTGGACGCGGCGCATTGGCTGCGCGACGAGATCCGCACCTCGGGCCTCCCGTGCGTCACCCTCACGCAGGAGAGCATCGTCACCGGGCCGGGGGTGGAGCACAGCCCTGATTGTCCGGTGCCGGACACGGGGCGGCTTGGCCACAGGCTGGTGAGCGTGGCCGCGGTGCGGGCCACGGAGCTCGCGCGCGAACCTGTGCTGGCGCGCCTGCGCAGCGATGAGCAGCTCTGGCGGTCCGTGGCCGCCGTGGTGGAGGGCATCCTGGTCCGGCAGGGGGCGGAGTTCTTGTCCGCCGCGACCCAGGTCCTGGAGCAGTTCGACCAGGGTAGCGTGACCTATCTGGTGCAGCGCTTCGAGGACTTCGACAACCAGCGTTTCCATGCGGCGGTGTTCGAACCCGGGCCGGAGGAGGAGAAGCTCTGGGGCCTGCGCTACTACCTGGAGCACGTGGACCGCATGGCCCGGCACCTGGCCGGGGTGCTGGCGGCGCAGCTGGCGCGGCTGGGCTGAGGCCGTGCGCGGACCGGCGTGAGCATGCTGCAGCTGCGGGCAGGGGGAGTGCTGCGCTTGTCCCTGTGTCTTGTTCCATTCGCCTTGAAATCGAGCCCTGATTCAAGGGGCGTGCTTTTGGTTCGGTAGAGTATTGCTTTGTAACCGGCGGCTCGTGAGCCACAAATATCAATGGGGAGAGGGTGCCATGGCCAAGGAAAGGCAATTGACAAAGGAAGAGATCGTCGAGCTTGTCGCGTCCAGGAAATGGTACCACAACTATGAAGTCTACCCTGGGGTCATGACGCCCGGACGAACGCAGATCCGCGCCAAGGAGTACCTCGATCATTATGGATTCCCGCAGGACATTGCCGGGAAGCGTGTCCTGGAAATCGGCGCCTTTGATGGCGCATATACGTTTGAAGTGGAAAGGCGGGGCGGCATCGTCACCGCCATGGATATCCAGGACCAGGATCGAACGGGATTCTCCGCAGCGCACAGGATAAACAATTCGAAAGTGACGTATATCCAAAATGACGTGACGAAGCTGAATCCGGAACAGCACGGGAAATACGACATCGTGCTATTTCTCGGTGTCTATTATCATATACTCCATCCGCTGCTTGCTTTCCAAAATATTTATAACGTTCTTGAAGATGACGGCATGGTGTTTTACAGCGGGCATATTCTTGAGTACAGCTACAAAATCGACGGCTTGATGGCCAAGCACAAGCCGGAGTTGATGGCCATTGTGGACAAGATCCCGCTCACCCTTTTCTCCCGCGGTTGCCATGCCGGTGTATGGAGCAACTGGTACATCCCAAACTTGTTGTGCTTGAACGATTGGCTCGCCACTGCGGGGTTTGATGTGTTCAAGGAGCAGGTATTCAAAGAGGGCTCCACCATGGCTGGAGCGGCCAGGAAAATGAAGGATTTCAAACTTGTTCCGGGGTGGGACGCCAACCGCTGGTACGATTTGCCAAGCCATAAGAGTGAGCTGGAAGGGTACAAGAAGATACTGGTCTTCGGTGCCGGAGGTCGGCTGGAAGGCCTCCAGAATGAGTTGCGCGAGGCGACCCCGGCAGGCTCCATCGTCGGTGTGGCGGACAATGACCCCGCCAAGTGGGGGAAGGTCGTCGCCGGGTATCCCGTTGTGAATCCGAAAGACATTGCCGCCATCAAGCCCGACCTCGTCATCGTTGTCTCCGCATACGCCCCGGAGATATTCGACGCTCTGGAGGAGATGAAAATCGACGCAGGCCTCAGCTTTGACATTGCCGTCATCGACGGCAGCGAGGTCCTGGACATGTCCAGCGGGCACGAGGTGTATTGACGTTCCTGTTTCTGGAGCGCCCTGGATAAACAGACTGCCCTGGCGGGCGCTTTCCCCGGTTCCAACCGGTTCGAAAGGCGCTCCCCGGGGCAGGTGTTTTGTGTTCCGCAAGGACGGGCGCATGACCGGGCCGTGCTGAAGGCCCGCGCGCTGAAAATCCCGCTCGCGGAAGCTATGCCAGCGGCAGCTCGACCACGAACACCGAGCCCTTGGGCTGGGCCGCCTCCACGCGTACCGCGCCCTTGTGGTCGGTGACGATGGAGCGCACGATGGTCAGCCCCAGGCCCGTGCCGGACTTCTTGCGCGAGTAGTAGGGCTCGAACATGCGCGCGCGCTCCTCCTGGCTGAAGCCCGGCCCGTTGTCGGCCACGGTGACCCGCACCCGCCCGGCCGGGGCCAGATGCTCGGCGCGCACCTCGACGGTCCCGTCTTCCCGGCCTTCCAGGGCTTCGGCGGCGTTGGTCAGGAGGTTCATGAAAACCTTGCGCAGCCCCTCGGAGTCGAAGGGGAAGCTCGGCAGGGCCGGGGCCGGGGCCAGGGCCCAATGGATGCCCCTGTGGGCCGTGGCAAAGGTGCCCACGACCTCTTCCAGCAGGGCGCCCAGGTCGCTGGTGCGCATCTCCGGCTCGGGCAGCTTGGCGTAGTTCGAGAATTCGGCCACCAGCTGCTGCAGGCGCTCCACCTCGCGCACGATGAGCTGGCCGCACTCGGCAAAGGCCGGGTCCGGGTTCCTTGGGCCGAACTTGCGCAGCAGGCGCTGGGCCGAGAGCTTGATGGGCGTGAGCGGGTTCTTGATCTCGTGCGCGATCCGCTGGGCCACCTCGCGCCAGGCGGCCAGGCGCTGCATCTTCTCCAGCTCGGTGATGTCCTCGAACACGGCCACCAGGCCCGTGCCTTCACCCTGTCCGGTTTCGCCGGTCTGGCCGGTCTGGCCGGAGGACAGGCCCACCACGTTGACCAGGAAGCGGGCGCTGCGCTCGCGCAGGGGCAGGTCGATCTGCCTGGTCCACTGGGCCGTGGGGTTCTTGGCGATCTGGCCCAGGGCCTCCTTCAACAGCTCCGAGAACTCGCCCTGCACCAGATGCTGGGCCTTGAGCCCCAGGATCTGCTCGGCGCGGATGCCGAGCATGGCCTCGGCGGCCATGTTCACGGTGCCGATGCGCCCCAGCGCGTCGGTCGAGATGACCCCGGAGGTGATGTTGTCGAGCACGGCCTCGATGTAGCGGCCCCGGCGCTCCAGCTCCTCGTACTGCTGGGCCATGCGCTCGTTGGCGTTCATCAGGCGCGTCTGCCCGGCCTCCAGGTCTTCGGCCATGCGGTTGAAGGAGCGCACCAGCGAGCCCAGCTCGTCGTCGCCCGCGTCCTCCAGGCGCACGGAGAGGTCGCCCTTGGCGATGCGCTCCGTGCCGAGCGCCATGGCCTGCACCGGCGCGCTGATCTCCTTGGCCAGGCGGAAGCCGAACCAGGAGGCCCCGAGCACGATCAGGAGGCTCATGACGCCAAGGGTCATGTACAGGTTCATCTTCCAGGGATATTTGAGCTTTCGGAGCTTCTTGTACTCGTCCAGGCCGCGCACCACCTGGTCGAGCTTGTACATCAGCCCGCTGCCGATGCTCTCGCCCAGCACCAGAAAGCCCGACCGGCCCTCGTCCACGGGCAGGATGCCGACGATCAGGTCGTTGCCGGCGCTACTGAGCACCACCGAGACGTAGTGCGGGTTCTTGCGCAGGCCCTCCATGTCGATCTTGCCCCTGGCCTCGCTCCAGATGCGGTCGAAGACCTGCGGGGGGTGCTTGTTCTGGTCGCGGCCCTCGGGGGTGATGACCCCGATGACGGCCAGCCCGTATTCCCGCTGGGAGTCCACCAGGTGGGCGTCCATGGCCTTGCCGCCCCAGGTGAGGTGGTCGTTCGCGACCTGGGCCAGCACCTCGCGGCCGCGCTGCTCCACCCGGGCCTGGGCCGACTGGTAGAAGGCCCGGCCGATCTCCAGGGACTGCTCCATGGAGTCCTCCACCTGGGCCTTGAACCAGTAGTCCACGCTGGTCTGCACGAACTTGGCCGAGACGTAGAACATGAGCGCCAC
>CAZXZF010000007.1:0-8914 GCA_964645095.1 uncultured Desulfocurvus sp.
GCTCTCGTTCAGGCCGCGCATGCTGCGCGCGCTGTCGGCCTCGCTGACCATGATGGTGCTGGAGCCTGCGCCGCCGAAGAGCTCGCCGCCGCCCTGCTTGGAGGGCTCGGGCGGAGTGGCGGCCACCTTGCCGCGATATATCCAGCCGGATTTTCCGCCAGCCGTGACCTTGTACCAGCTTTCCTCCTGGCCCGCGACCTTGAGCTCCGTGCCCACGACCAGATCGGCCACGGTGTCGGACGAGGCGCTCTTGTCGGCCTTGAGCTTGGCACCTTCGGAGGCCACAAAAAGTTTGTCCTGGGCCAGGGCGGGCACGGCGAAGAGCGCCATGCAGGCCAGGCTGGCGAGGAGTGTTGTCACTGATTTTATGTGGCGGTTCATGTGTCGCTCCCTGATGTGAGGGTTGTTGCACTCCTATGCATTCTGCGTGAATTGGCCCGTGAATGCAAGCGACGCCTGAGCGCAAAAAGCGGCTAGGCCAGCCCTACCTTGTCCGCGATGCCCGCCACGGCGGCCACGGCGATGGTGAAGAACTCCGCCTGCTCCAGGCCGAGCTTCTGGCATTCGCCGATGGTCTCGCGGCAGACGCTGGCGGCAAAGGCCTTGTCCTTCATCTTCTTCTTCAGGCTTTTGGCATCCATGCCGTCCAGGCGCGCCGGGCGCACCAACGCGTTGGTGTGGATGAGCCCGGTGACGGTCTCGCCGCAACGCAGGGCAAAGTCCAGGTCCGTGGACGGCGCAATACCTGTTCGTTCGCCGTTGTGGGCGCGGATGGCCGTCAGCGCCTCGTCGGGCAGCTTTCCGGCCAGCAGGTCGGCGGAAGTCAGGCCGTGGCGCTCGGCCTTGTCCTTGGTGGTGGCGTAGTCCAGGTCGTGCAGCAGGCCGACAAGGCCCCAGAGCGCTTCGTCCTGGCCCAGGCGGCGCGCCAGGGCGGCGAGCACGGCCTCGGATTCCAGGCTGTGGGTGATGAGCTGGGCGTCGGGCACGTGCCTGGTCAGGAGCTCGAAGGCTTCGTCACGGGTCAGCATGGGGGGCTCTCCTTGGTTGTGCTGCGGAAATTCGGGGCAGCGGCGGCCAGCTGCGCTGTGCCCGATGCGCTAAGTCAAACGCGCTGCGTCAAACGCGCCGGGTCAGGCCGCGAACTCCCGGCGCACGTGTTCGGCGACCTCGGCCAGCCAGGCCGCGCGCTGGGCGTCGGTGCTGGTGCAGACCACCCCGAACACGCGCCGGACGACCTTCCTTACCCCGCAGAAGGACAGGATGCAGTCCCCCCAGATGCGCTCCAGCGGGTCGCCGAACACGGCCTGCTCGCGCACGGCGGGCGTGTTGGAGGTGTTCAGCACCAGGGCGGTCATGGGCCGAAGCAACCCCACAGGCACGCCTTCGCCGCCGTCTCCGGGCAGAAATTCATAGGCCACGCCGGGCCGCAGCACGCGGTCCACCCAGCCCTTGAGCACTGCTGGCGGCTGGCCCCACCAGTTGGGGTGGATGATCACGAGCCCGTCGGCCTCGCGGATCTCCTCGCAGTGCCGGGCCACAAGCGGCGGCAGCACAGCGTCCCGGGCGGCCTCGGCCGCGGGCAGGACGGGATCGAAGCCCTCGGCCTGGAGGTCGTGGAAGCGGACCTCGATTCCCAGGCCACGCAGGGTGCCCACGGCGGTTTGGGCGATGGCGTGGTTGAAGCTCTTGGGGTCCGGGTGGCCAAGGATGACGGAAACGCGCACGTGCTTCTCCATTCTCTGTCTGTTTACGATTGGTTGGCCTGTTGCGCAGGCGCGTGCAGCCAGCAATGGGCCAGGCGTTCCGGCCCGCCGTGGCTGGTGTCAAAGGCGGGCGGGAACTCGCGGCGGCAGATGTCCATGACCTCCGGGCAGCGCGGGTGGAACGGGCAGCCGCCGGGGGGATTGAGCGCGCTGGGCAGCTCGCCCACCAGGTGCTCGCGGCTGCGCTGGTGGCCGGGGTCCGGCACGGGCACGGCGGAGAGCAGGGCGCGGGTGTACGGGTGCCTGGGCTCGCGGATGAGCGCCGAAGCCGGGGCCAGCTCCACCAGGCGGCCCAGGTACATCACCGCCACGCGGTCGCAGATCTGGCCCACCACGGCCAGGTCGTGGGAGATGAAGAGATAGGTCAGCCCCAAACGCATCCGCAAATCCTGCAAGAGCAGCAGCACCTGGGCCTGGATGGAGACGTCGAGCGCGCTCACGGGCTCGTCGCAGACCACGAGGGCCGGGCCCAGGGCCAGGGCGCGGGCCACGGCCACGCGCTGGCGCTGGCCGCCGGAGAGCTGGTGCGGGTAGCGCCGGGCTATGTCCGCGTCCAGGCCGACGGTGCGCAGCAAAGACAGGGTCTTGGCCTTGCGCTCGGCCGCCGTGCCGACCTTGTGGATCACCAGGGGCTCGGCCACGATTGCGCCCACGCTCATGCGCGGGTTGAGCGAAGAATAAGGGTCCTGGAAGACCATCTGCATCTGGCGGCGCAGCTCGGTTTGCGGCCAGTGGCCCAGGTCCCGGCCCTGGAAGCGGATGGCCCCGGCGCTGAGCGGCTCCAGGCCCAGGATCAAGCGCGCCAATGTGGACTTGCCGCAGCCGCTCTCGCCCACCAGCCCAAGGCTCTCGCCCGGCATGAGCGCCAGACTGACGCCGTCCACGGCGCGCACCAGCCCGCGCTTCAGGCCGAGCAGGCCGCCCCGGACCTGATAGTGCCGGGCCACGGCTTCCAGCTCGAGCAGGGGAATCATGCCTGCGCCTCGCTGGCGCTGGCCTTGTGGTGATGGGGCTCGCAGTGCACCGGTTCGGCCAGGGGCGCGCCGTCGAAGAGCCAGCAGCGGGCCGAGTGCAATGGCCCAAGTTCGAACAGCGGCGGGCAGGCCTCGCAGCGGCCAAAGGCCTGGGCGCAGCGCGGGCGGAAGCGGCAGCCAAAGGGCAGGTTGAAGATGCCCGGCACCATGCCCGGGATGGGCGTGAGCGTGCGCCGAACGCCCAGGCGCGGCACGGATGCCAGCAGGCCCTGGGTGTACGGGTGCTGCGGCGTTGCGTACAGCTCGGCCACCGGGGCCTGTTCCACCACCTGGCCGGCGTACATCACGGCCACGCGGTGCGCGGTCTCGGCCACCACGCCCAGGTCGTGGGTGATGAGCAGGATGCCCGAGCCCCGGCGCTGTTGCAGCTCGCGCATGAGGTCCAGGATCTGGGCCTGGATGGTCACGTCCAGCGCCGTGGTCGGCTCGTCGGCAAAGAGCAGGTCCGGGTCGCAGACAAGGGCCATGGCGATCATCACGCGCTGGCGCATGCCTCCGGACAGCTCAAAGGGGTAGCTCTGGCTGCGCTCCTCGGGGTTGGGGATGCCCACCTGCCGCAGCATTTCGACGGCACGATTTTCGGCGTCCGCGCGGCTGGCCCTCTTGTGCAGGCGGTACCCCTCGGCGATCTGCTCGCCCACGCGGAACACGGGGTTCAGCGAGGTCATGGGCTCCTGGAAGATCATGGCGATGTGGTTGCCGCGCACGCTCTCCAGCTCGCGCTCGTCCATGGCGGTGAGGTCGCGGCCCCGGTACAGCGCCTGCCCGCTGATGACCCGGCCCGGCGGATCAGGGATCAGGCCCAGCACCGAGAGCGCCAGCACGGTCTTGCCGCAGCCCGATTCCCCGACCACGGCCAGGGTTTCGCCTTGCCGAACGGTCAGGCTCACGGTATCCACTGCCTTGGCGATGGCCCCGCCCGCGGATGTGTGCGCGGCAAAGGCCGTGGTGAGCCCTCTGATGTCAAGAAGGGGGTCAAGAAGGGTGTCGCTCATGGGCCTTGCCTGTTTTTGTCCACTGCAAATCTTTCGCAAGGATAGCTGAAATCATGCCAGATCACAACGAGTCGATACGCAACGAGCCGATACATGGTGAGTCGATACGCAACGAGTCTCAGGGGCACGCGTCTCGGGCGCGTGTGGCGATCATCGGCGGCGGGCTGGCCGGGTGCGAGTGCGCCCTGGCCCTGGTCAAGGCGGGCATCGCCGTGCGCCTGTTCGAGATGCGCCCGCACAAGAAGTCCCCGGCCCACGAGACGGGCAAGCTGGCCGAGCTGGTGTGCTCCAATTCCCTGCGCTCCGAGGAGCTGACCACGGCCATCGGCGTTCTGAAGGCCGAAATGCGCGAGCTGGGCAGCCTGGTCATGCGCGTGGCCGACGAGACGCGCATCCCGGCGGGCAAGGCCCTGGCCGTGGACCGCACGCTCTTTGCCGAGTACATCACCGCGCTGATCGAGCACGACCCGAACATCGAGGTGGTGCGCGCCGAGATCAAGAGCCTGGACTCGCCGCTGCTCCAGGGTTTCGACGCCGTGGTCGTGGCCGCCGGGCCGCTGGTCAGCGAAAACCTGGCCGCCAGCCTGGCCGAGGCCACCACGGGCGAGGGCGGGGGCAAGCGCCTGTATTTCTACGACGCCATCGCGCCCATCATCAGCCGCGAGAGCGTGGACATGGACATCGCCTTCTGGGGCAGCCGCTACCGCCCGGAGGAGGACGACTACCTCAACTGCCCCATGACCGAGGCGCAGTACGACGCCTTCCTCGAGGCGCTCATGGCCGGGGAAAAGGTCGCCCCGCACGAGTTCGAGAAGCACATCCACTTCGAGGGCTGCCTGCCTGTGGAGGAAATGGCCGAACGCGGGCGCTTGACCCTGGCCTTCGGGCCGCTCAAGCCCGTGGGCCTGCCCAATCCGCGCACCGGCGAGGAGGCCTTTGCCGTGGTCCAGCTGCGCGCGGAGAACAAGGAAAAGACGGCCTTCAACCTCGTGGGCTTCCAGACCAAGCTCAAGTACCCGGAGCAGGAGCGCGTGTTCCGCATGATTCCGGGCCTGGAGAACGCCGAGTTCCTGCGCCTGGGCAGCATCCACCGCAACACCTTTGTGGACGCGCCCGTGGTGCTGACCGAAGAGCTGGAGTTCAAGGCCCGGCCTGGCTTCTACCTGGCCGGGCAGATCACCGGGGTCGAGGGCTACCTGGAGAGCGCCGCCTGCGGGCTGTGGGTGGGGCTGATGCTCGGAGCGAAGCTCAAGGGGGAATCGCTGCCGCCGCCGCCGACCACCACGGCCCTGGGCGCACTGCTCGGGCACCTGCGCACGGTGCCGCCGAAGACCTTCCAGCCGTCCAACGCGCACTTCGGGCTCATGCCTGATTTGAACCGCCGCGCGGGCAAAAAGATTCGCAAGGAATTGTACGGCCAGCGCGCGCGCGACAGCTTTGCGGAGTGGAAACAGGCCAACATCGGCGGCGGAGAATAGAGACATCTGCTACTGCACGTAGCGGATGCAGTATTCCTGATGCATTGAAAAGTGCATGGAATGCTGCTTTAGGGACTGTGAAAATAAATTTCGATATATGCAAATTAGGTCTTTACAAGCTTGGGAAGTGGGCCTATTTAACAACATCTGGATTTGAGTTCTGGAGGCTTTTTGCTCAGGCGAAATGGGCGACAAAATTTAGCAGTTTTTTTTAGGAGTTTATCGCATGCCTAAGTCTATTTACGTCGGCAACATCGCTTTCAGCACCTCCGAGGATGACATCCGCAACCTGTTCTCCCAGTTTGGCGAAGTCAACTCCGTCAAGTTCATCAGCGACCGCGAGACCGGCCGTTTCCGCGGCTTCGGCTTCGTGGAGATGGACGACAACGCTGCCCGCGAGGCCGTCCAGGCCCTGAACGGCAAGGAAGTTGGCGGCCGCGCCCTGAAGGTCAACGAGGCCCAGGAACGCGAGTCCCGTCCGCCCCGTCAGTACTAAATCAAACGAAGCACCTTACGAAGCCCCGTTCTGCGAAAGCAGGGCGGGGCTTTTTCTGTTTTGCCGAGTGGACAGTGAGGTGCTCCGGTGGAGGCTGGAGGTGCAACGCATGGAGGCGGCATTGCCCCCAGCGGCAGCGGCTTTGCCTGTGACAGGAGATTGACGCAGTCGAAGGCTCCACTTAGAGTTGCAGTGTTTCCGCGCTAGGATTACGTGCCACGCGGTCCACCCTGACGGGAGCAAACATGATGCGCGAAGGACATTCGGAGTTGATCAGGCTGGCGGCCAGCGCCGCAGGAATGGAGGTCACCCTTTCGCGGCGGGGCTTTCTCATGCTCTCGGCCTGCGCCGTGTCCAGCCTCACTGCCTTGGGGCTGTGCGATGCCCTGGGCGCTGGCGCCCCGCTGGTGATTTTGGACAACGCCCAGGGCCTGATCCTGGCCGACCCCTCCCGCTGCGTGGGCTGCCAGCGCTGCGAGCTGGCCTGCACGGAGTTCAACGATGGCCGCGCCCAGCCCTCCCAAGCCCGCATCAGGATCGACCGGGCCATGAATTTCGGGCCGGATGGCCCCACCGGGGGGGCCACAGGCGGACCGGGCCTGCAGGGGACCTGGGGCAATGGCCTGGTGGTCCAGGGCGTGTGCCGCCAGTGCCCGCACCCGGTGCCCTGCGCCACGGCCTGCCCGGAGAATGCCATCCAGGCCGATCCCAAAACCGGGGCCAGGGTGGTGGATGCCAGGCGCTGCGTGGGCTGCCGCCTGTGCCAGCGGGCCTGCCCCTGGGACATGATCACCTTCGACGAAGAGCGCCAGAAGGCCTCCAAATGCTTCCTGTGCCATGGCCAGCCCAAATGCGTGGAGGCCTGCCCGGCGGGTGCCCTGCGCTTCGTGCCCTGGCGCGACCTTACCCGCGAGGGGCGCCCGGGCGGGGCAACGCTGTCCGCCCTTCCGGCGGCCCAGGCCAAGGCCTGTGTCGAGTGCCACGTGCCGTCCGGCAAGAAGCCGTCCCGCCGCTGAGACAATGCCTTCAAGGAGCGCAACATGACCAGGAGCGATGGCGGCTTTGCCGGAAAGGTGCTGCGCGTGGATCTGTCCACAGGGAAGATCAGCACCCAGGACACCAGAGAGAGGTACGGGGAAGTGCTCGGCGGCACGGGCCTCGGCTACCAGGTCCTCTGGGAGGAGGTGCCCGCCGGAACCGGCCCCTTTGATCCCGCCAACAAGCTCGTCTTCGCCACGGGCGTGCTGGCGGGCACGGGCGTGCCCTGCAACGGCCGCACCGCGGTGACCACCATCTTCCCCACCTGCTGGCCCAGGCCGCTGGTGGGCTCCGGGCACATGGGCGGCCAGTTCGCCGCCAAGCTCAAGTATGCGGGCTATGACGCGCTCATCGTGGAGGGCCGGGCCGAGAAACCGGTGTGGCTGTATATCCGCGATGCCCGGGTGGAACTGCGCGACGCCGCGCAGCTGTGGGGCACGGGCATTCGGCGCGCCAGCCTGGAGATCAGCCAGGAGATGGGCGCGGACTGCGTGGTGGCGGCCATCGGCCAGGCCGGGGAAAAGCTCGCGCCCATGGCCATTGTGGCCAACTCCCTGTCGCACTCCGCTGGCGGCGTGGGCGGGGTCATGGGCTCCAAGAACCTCAAGGCCGTGGGCGTGCAGGGCAGCGGCGCAGTGCGCATCGCCGGGGACAAGGGCGAGTGGGAGAAGCTCATCAAGTTTCACCTGTCCATCCTGGGCGGGAACAACCAGCATGTGGTGCCCAGCTTCCCCACCCCGCAGTCCGAGTACTACAATCCCGGCTCCCGCTGGGTGGGCGAACCAGGCAAGCGCTGGGGCGCGGCAGAGCCGCCCATCGAGATCACCGGCAACATCTACGACCTGAACCGCATCGCCTACCGCACCAACAGCGCAGCCTTCTTTCTGGGCGAGGGCGCCTGGAAGCACACGGTGCGCGGCAACGGCTGCACAGCCTGCCCCATCCGCTGCCACACCATCGTCAAGGTGCCTGCTGTGGCGGCCAAGTACGGCATCCGGGAAGTGGCCCAGAATACCTGTACCGGACTCCTGTTCGGCCGCAGCTTCTTCAAGAAGCTCCCCGGCGGCCTGAAGGGCCAGGCCGCGCTGGAGGCCTGCATGGTGGGCATGCACCTGGCCGACGACCTTGGCGTCTGGTGCAACTACGGCCAACTGCAGCGCGACCTCCAGAAGCTGTACTACGACGGGCTGCTCAAGACCAGGCTTGGCTCGGCTGAGTACGCCTCCATCCCCTGGGACAAATTCGAGGCTGGCGACCCGGCGTTCCTCTTCGACATCCTGCCGCGCATCGCCGAGCGCCGGGGCGAGCTGGGCCAGGTCCTCAGCCAGGGCACGGCCGGGCTGTTCACGCAATGGTCCATCCCCGAGGACACCTGGACCCGGGACCACGGCACGCTCTACTGGAAGATGGGGCACCCCAAGCACCACGCCAACGAGGACGACGGCCAGTGCGGGGTGATCATCAACACCCAGTACAACCGCGACGCCCAGTGCCACTCCCACTCGAACTTCGTGCGCAACGGGCTGCCGCTCGGCGTGCAGAAAAAGCTGGCCGCCGAGATCTGGGGCTCGCCGGATGCCGTGGACGGCGTGGGGAACTACACGCCCATGAACGTGCACAAGGCCAGGCGGGCCAGATGGTCCCTGGTGCGCAAGGAACTTCATGACTGCCTGGGGCTGTGCAACTGGATGGGGCCCTGGGTGGCCTCACCCTTGAAGGAGCGCGGCTACCGGGGCGACGACAGCCTGGAGTCGAGGTTCTACAGCCTGGCCACGGGCCGAAAGATCGACCGCGAGGGGCTGGACCGCATGGGCGAGCGCATCTTCACCCTGCACCGGGCCTTGACCATGCGGGACATGGGCCAACTGGACATGCGCGCGCACCACGACCAGGTGCCGCCCTGGGTATTTGACGACCCAAGCGGCGCGGCCCCCTTCACCAAGGGCACCATTCGCATGGACCGGGCCGACATCGCCCTCGCCATGGACCTGTTCTACGAGGTCATGGGCTGGGACAAGGCCACGGGCGCGCCCACCCAGGAGGCCTATTCCCGGCTTGGGCTCACAGAGGTGGGCAAGTCCCTGAAGGCTCAAAAGCTCCTGCCCGGAGA
>CAZXZF010000007.1:9014-16849 GCA_964645095.1 uncultured Desulfocurvus sp.
TCTACCACGCCCCGGACCTGCTCAGCCGGACCTATGCGCGCATCTTGGACCGCAAGGGCTCGCCGCTTCTGCTCCTGGCCGAGGAGGTCCGTGCGAACTCACGGGACTATCCCCGGCCCGTGCCTGTGGAGCTCTTCGAAGCGCCCCCCTTTGAGCTGACTCCGGAGGAGATTGAACAGGCCCTGCGGGTCATGGCCACAGATCCCAGGTACCAGGATATCACCTTTACCCCCACATCGACCGGGGCGGTGTATCTGTTTTCCACCCTGCACCTGGAACGCGGGTACGCTACGTTTCTGGCCCAGCGGGCCGAATCACTCGCCATGAACCCTTAACCCAAGTTCCACAGGCTGAGGTGACTCCTTTCTACGAAAGGCGTATACGAACAACTCACGTCCATATACAAAAGGATGCTCTTCCAGGCTAGTAGCCTTGAGCAAGGGCACGACCTTGCCGGCGCGGCCTGCCCGTGTTGTCCGGTGGGGAAGTTGTCCGCCGCTTCGTTGTCCGGTCTCTTGTCCGGTTGTCAACGGACGACAAAAGACAACCCCGGACGCTCTTTCCGGGGTTAACCTTTGAAATCTCTGGATTTCTGTGCTGTGTGGGACTGTGCTGGACGATCTTCTGGTGGGGCGGAGTCACTCGAATCTTTCCAGTTATCATTAGAGCATCAACAGTTCATGCGAATGTGATTTTCATTGTGATACCAAAAGTGATACCAACTTTTTTGAGGCTGCCCCTCTTTTACCCCCTCACGCCAACCGGTACTCCCCACATTCGCCCACTCGCACAAACCCCTGCGCGGCCAGCGTCTCCAAAATCTCCTGCACCTTCGCGCGTGGTGCTCTTGCATATGTGCGGGCAACCTGCTCGGCTGTGGCGGGCTCGCCAAAGGATGCCAGGACAGAGCGCACGGCCTGGAACTGATCCGGCAGGGAGGAAGGCCAGAGGATCGGCGCAACCTTGGCCGGGCGCTTGGCGGGCTTGCCCTTCTTTGTGGGCTTGGCGGGCACTTCAATGCCGAGCTTGGCCTGTTTGATCGGCTTGGCCTTGTCCCTGCACTGGTACTCGGGCCGGAGCCAGCGCACCACGCCGGTTTTCTCTTCCTCGGCCCGCGCGTGGTTCAGCGCCACCAGCCGTGCCAGGATGTCCGCCTCGGGCAGGTCCGCAGGCCAGCCGTAGGCCTGGGCCACGGCGGCGTCCAGTTCGTCATGCAGTTGGCGCAGAATGGCCACCAACCCCTTCTCGTGGATGTCCCGTTCCTTGGGCGAAAGCTCCCGCCCGGCGCGCAGGGCCTCCAGCACGTTGTACATGCCCGTCAGGGTCAAATCCGGGTGCAGGGCCTGCCGTGCCTTCCTGTGGGCGTCCAGGCGCTCCCCAGTGTCGCGTATGCGCTCTCTCAGTTCCGGCGTGGGGTCGGGGAAGGGGAAGGGGAAAAAACAGCGGGAACTGTTATAGCGTGGATCATTACCAACCCCTAAGCGCCCCCCCGCTGCCAAGGACCAATAGATATGGATATTGCTTGAGAGAACTCCAAGGAGGTAGGCATCGTCGCTTGCAAAAGCAATAAGCGCCTGATCTGGAAGGCTGTGCCCCTCAATAAATTGGAAGAAACGGTGCTTTGCTGTCATGGGAGTTACGAGATATCTCGACAAACCAGCGAGGGCTGGTCGGAAAGTACTGATTGGTTCTCCGAGTAACCACCAATTCAGCCTTCGACTTGTTCTTGGGTTGTTATCTCTCTCGGGTTTTACTCGGCTAAATACCCACTGATAGACTTCTGGAAAACGCATCTGCACATCACCAATGGATAGTCCAAGCAAATCAATGACCATGACACCGCGTGGTTTATCAGTGATGTCTTTTCCATTGAAGTACGGACGGATATGATTATCTAGCCCCTGAATTCTGCCTAGCCCCAAAGTTGAGGCTTGCCCTGGGCTAATTACAAAACTAGCACCATGAAGTGCTATCCCCGTACAGCTAATATCTTCATTCGCCTTTAAATCATATGCACGAGTAACATCTACGCCAATAGAAAGATCAGAATTAATTCTTCCTGTGGTTTCTCTGAGCTCAACAGGTGTTTCAAAGTCGTCTTTCTTGAGGCGACTCGTCACTTCAGCAAGCACACCATCGGAAATCCCAGTAACACCAACGGTCATAGCGATGCGCACAGATGCCCCATCTGAAGAGTCAACCCACGGATGGTCAGGGATAGCGAAAGCAAGTGAGATCGGGGGACTTGCCGACATGTGCAGAGCAACTGTTCTCCGATTGAATATTTGAGAAATGCTGTTCGTTGTAATAAACCCGAAGCGCCTTGATCGTCCTTCACTAGTGAGACTAGCGGCTTTGTGCCACCAGTACATTACAAAGTCACTGGACTCAGACAACGCAACGTAAGCCTTGGAAAGGGCGTTCACGTAGCCATCCCCTAGAGATAAACGCAAAGACTTGTCCCCGATGAAAGGCGGATTGCCCACGATGAAATCCGCCTCGGGCCACTTCGCGGGCCGGGGCTTCTCATACACCAGTTCTTCCACCTGCGCGGCTTCGTCCGGCACCTCGCGGCCCGTCACCGGGTCCGCCTTCATGGTGTGGCCGTCCCAGCGGCTTATGGCCTTGCCGTGTCCGTCCGTGGCCACGCGCTTGCCAGCGTACTCCAGCACGGCGTCCCGGCATTCGATGTTGTGGAAGGTGCGGATGATGGGCTCGGGCGGGGAAACGCTGCCATGCGTGCGGAAGTGCCATTGCAGGTAGCCTATCCAGAGCACCATTTCCGCAATGTGCGCGGCGCGTGGATTCAGCTCCAGGCCAAGGAACTGGTGCGGGTCCACCGTCAGACCCTTGGTTTCCAGCGGGGCCTGGAAATCGCCGTAGGTCTTGGCCTCTGCCAGCACCTCGCCTTCAAGGCGTTTCATGTGCTCCAGGGTGACATATAGGAAGTTGCCGGAGCCGCAGGCCGGGTCCAGCACGCGTACGGCGCACAGGCGGCGGTGGAAGGCCGCAATCTCGGCCTGGGCATCCTGGAGCTTGCCTTGCTCCGCCTGAAGCGCGGCGGCCAACTGGACGTTGTGCCAGTCCTCGCGCAGGGGCGCTATGATGGTCGGGAGCACGAGGCGTTCCACATACGCGCGGGGCGTGTAGTGCGCGCCAAGCTTCTGCCTGTCGCGAGGGCTCAGGGCGCGTTCCAGCAACGTGCCGAAAATGGCGGGCTCGACATCGCGCCAATCGGCCTTGGCCGCTTCCAGCAAAATGGCTATCTGCGGGCCAGACAGGGGCAGCACCTCGGGCTTGGCGAAGATGTTGCCGTTGAAGCGCTTGAGGCGTTCGCCAAGGGCCACGGACACGGTGCCCGCGTTCATGGCGGTCCAGAGGTCTTGCACCAGCGGCAGGAACAGGTCCGGCTTTGCGGCGGCCCTGCCCAGCATGTCCTGGAAGCTGTTGGCCGTCAGCAGGCCCACGTCCTCGGCAAACATGGTGAACAGGCAGCGGATGAGGAAGCCGCCCACCTTCTCCGGGGCGTGGCCGTCCGCCTCCAGGCTCTTGGCCAGGGCGGCAAGGTAGCCCGCAATCTCTGTTGTGACGCGGGCGGAGCGGCGCGAGGGGTCGAGCGATAGCGGGTCTTCCCAAAGGGCCTGGAAAAGGGCCTGGACATCGGGCTGGGCCAGGTCTTCCAGCTTGACCCGATACGTGCGGGAGTCCGGGAACGGGATGTACATGCCCCCGGTGCAGGAAAATTCGGCGTAGATGTCGAAGCAATAGCCCACGTCCGCCACGATGATGAAGGGCGGGCGGCCCTCGGCCACGGGCAGAGTGCGCACATACTGTTCGGCCTGGCGCTTGGCGCGGGCCATCGTGTCTTCCCAGGCGCGGGAAAGGCGAACCGCTGCGGTGGATTGTTTCAAGCCCGGCATGGGCAACGTGAGGGGGGTGCGCTGGGCTAGCTCTTTACCCTGCTTTGATTCTAGGACAAAGCAACCGCGCTTGTAGAGGTCCAAAAACTTCGTTTCAAAAGTCCCGTCGCCTCGCGGAAGCTGGACGGTCCGCTCAAAGGAATATTCGTTTACGTTGTAAGCTGCCTTTGTGGGGTCCGGCCTCTGGAGCCCAAGCACGCCGCAGAGTTCGGCAAGGAAGAGCTGGGAATTGCCCTTTTCCGAACCACCGGAGACTTTCCAGCGGTCTATGAAGGCGGCAACGGCTTTGGCATCGGGCATGGCGGCGGCAACTCCCCTAGTTGCCGTGACGTTACAGAAAGTCGCGTTGCCTGGCTAGGGGGGAAGTGGAGGAAGCGGAGACGGTTAGAGAAAGGCCTTATAGGGCATGCCCAGGGCTCTTTTTACAGGTACGCAAAACTATACAGCCGGGCTCGCCGGTCACGCTGGGTCACGGTATCGGGCTCGGGATGTTACCTTTTGTTGCCTCTTCCTCACGCGCGGGCGCGTACTTCTCCCCACGGGCTAGCCAACGCTGGGCAATTCTTCCCAATTCGTAGTGTAACGTGGCGAGCGGCGCAACTGGCGCATGTGCCAAGGCCGGTCCGGGGCCGCTGTGATTGCGTAGCGCAAGGCGCTGCGACCAAAACGCCTGTTCACGTTATCCAAAACAGACATGAGCGCGCGTTGGCGCTGGCGCTCTTCGGGCGCAATATCCAGTAGTGAAATTTGGCGCGCGCTGGCAGGGGACAGGCCCAAAAGCATGACCCCGGCCCGTTGGTACTCGAAGCCTGGGCGGTAGCACTGTTCCAAGGCGCGCAAGGCCGCGTTGATGATCTCCGGGGTATGCGCCGTGGCTGCCCCCAAGGCGATGGTGGCTTGGCCGCTGTGCTGCGCCAGGTTCTCGCGGTGCCTGGGCGTGTTGATGAACACCTGTACAGCCGTCGTTTCGGCTCCCTCTTGCCGGAGCTTTTCGGACACGCGCACGGCATAGCTAGTCACGGCCTCGCGCAAGTGTCCAAGCTCGGACGTAAGCCGCCCGAAGGTCCGCGAGCAGAGCATGGACTTGTGCGGGGCCGGAGCGCGGTCCAGCGACAGGCAAGACACGCCTTGAAGCTCCAACTGCGTACACAGACCCACCACGCTCATTTCTCTTTTCACCCAATCGCGCGGCAGCCGGGCAAAGTCCAAGGCCGTGCGCACCCCGCGTATCCAAAGGCGTTTTGTGTGCCGGGGACCGATGCCCCAAATATCGCCCACGTCCATGCTGGCGAGCAGAGTATCCGGAGCTGCCTCGGCAGTATGGTCAAACACCCCGCCCAGGCTCGCGTCTTTCTTGGCGCGTCGGTTGGCGGCCTTGGCCAGGGTCTTGGTGCGGGCAATGCCGATGGACACCGGGACGCCTGTCCAGCGCAGCACCCGTTTGCGAATCTCGCGGCAAAGGGCAACCGGGTCCGCCACGCCGGAGAGGTCGAGAAAGGCCTCATCGATGGAGTAGACCTCCACATGCGGGGCCATGTCAGCCAGCACGGACATAATCCGGGCGGAGAGGTCGCCATAGAGCGGGAAATTGGACGAGAATACGGCCACGCCGGACTTGCGGAACAGGTGCTCCCATTGAAAGGCCGGAGCGCCCATTGGGATGCCCAGGGCCTTGGCTTCGTTCGAGCGAGCAATAACGCAGCCGTCGTTGTTGGAGAGGACGACCACGGGTTTGCCCTTCAGCTCGGGCCGGAACAGACGCTCGCAGGAAGCATAGAAGTTGTTGCAGTCCACCAGGGCGAAGAGCGGCATGACTGCGCCTCAGAGATTGTGGATGACGTAGGTAACGACGCCCCAAATCTCAAAGCCCTCGCCGTCTGTCACGTCAATGGACGGATAGTCGGGATTGGCCGGGACCAGCAACAGACATTCCCCTTTCCGTTCGAGGCGCTTTACCGTGAGTTCGCCATGAACTGCCGCGATGATGGTCTTGCCCACCTGGGCTTCCACAGCACGGTCCACAATGAGCAAGTCTCCATCGTGAATGCCTGCGCCAAGCATGGAATCACCAACGGCGCGCACGAAGAACGTTGCCGCCGGATGCTGGATAAGGTGTTCATTGAGGTCCAGGCGCTTGTCAATGAAGTCATCGGCTGGAGAGGGAAAGCCTGCCTGTACCCCGGCGAGAAACAGGGGCAGGCGCATAGCCTTGCGCTGCTCAGTGTTGACGGGGCCAAGGATTTCCAGGCCGTTGGTGCGGATGTTCATGCCCGCAAGCTAGGCTAGGGATGATTGACGGTCAAGGGGAGGCCGAGGGCAGGAAGAGGAACTACGCCTCGCGCGCGTGTACTGGTCAATAAATCATTCCCCGGAGTGCGGGGAAGCGAGCGGCTGCGGCCAGGAATCCAGCGTTTTCCAACTCGCGCACCTCCTGCACCACCCGTTCATGGGTGGCCCAGCGCACCCACTTGGGCTTGGGTATGTAGGATTCGCATCCCAACTCGCCGCCCATGCGTTGCCGGAGTTTGTTCGCCCGCCGGAAGCATCTGTCCTCATAAGTTTCGGATTGGCTCTGGTATGCGAGGCAATGGCAGGTCCGGCAGTAGAAAGCTTTCGCGCCGTACAGCACGGAAACTCTGCGCCCGCACCTGGGGCAACAAAACCAGGGCCGTGTGCCGCCGTAGTTGCAGGGTGTGCGGTCAATTGCGACCTCTTGCGCCACGTCCTGCCAATCCTCGCCGCTGGACTTCACCCGAAAGGACAGACGCAGACGGCCAGCCAGGGCCGCGATGGAAATTGTGGACTTGTCATCGTAATAACCCCACGTCCATTGCCAGGAGCACGCCCGGCCAGGTTCAAGCCAGCCGCCACGGTGCAACTTGTTCACGTCCAGCCTCAGGTATCCGCTTGCGCTGTTGTGTCGTCTGCTAGGCCCGGAACTCATGCCGCCCATGCTGATACCTCCAAAAGTTTTACGAAATCATTAGGCTAATTGACAGGTGCTTTTTGACTACTTTGGCGGTTATCCCTAGCGGCACAAGGGCTACAGCGCGTTTCAATTGCCCGTATTTGTGCAGCGCTGCCATGCGCTTTGATGCTTCATTGCAGCATCCGCACATGGTTGAAGCACCAGGCCCGGCAGAACACCTTGTTCGGGTCGGACGGGGTGAACGGCTTGCCACAGCCACGGCAAGCAATCTGCCCCCCAAGCTCTTCTAACAACCTCGCCTTGTTCTGGCGGGCGAAGGCCAGCACCTTGGATGCCTGTTCCGGCTCAAGAGCGGCCAGCCCCTCCAAGGTGAGTGCGCCACCCTCTGCCCATACCCGGATGCCACGGGATTCAATCCAACGGGCGGCGGTCATATCGTCACCCGATCCGGCAAAGGATCTCCGCCAGGAACAGCACTCGGGCAAATTGTTGCGCTTGTGATATCTTGAGTGGGAACAGTGGGAACGGTGGGAACACGCCCAACATCACAACATTTTTTCTGTTCCCACTCGGGTTTTTGTAAGTGGGAACAGTGGGAACGCTCCCCCGCCTGTTCCCGGTCTGTTCCCGGTGTTCCCACTTCACTATTCGCAAGTGGGAACAGGTTTTCGCCTGTATTTTCAGCACTGTTCCCGCTGTTCCCGGTGTTCCCACCTAGAACCGAGGAAGTAAGAACGAACAGCTTGCGTTGTCCGTCCGGGGTCCGCACGTTTCGGGTATGGCGGCCACCCTCGGAGAGTAGCACCCCCGCCCGTTTCAATTCCGTGCAGATCATGCCCACGTTGAATCCTGCGCACACCTCTTTCTTGAACGCCTCGGGGAACACCCAAAACACGCCCTCGCCATTCTCACGGCGGCGGTATCCGGCCCGGTTGATAACAGTGCGGTTCTCTTCCGAGTCCAAGTCCTCAAAACGGGCAGCCCCG
>CAZXZF010000007.1:16859-28691 GCA_964645095.1 uncultured Desulfocurvus sp.
AAAAAGCGCCGGACCTGCTCAAGCCCTGCTGTCACCTCTGCCGCACCCGTTCCGCCACGCTGTTCAATCCAGGCCCGGAAACACGTTGCAGCGGCCTTGGTAGCCTCGCCAGAGGTCCAGGGCAGTACCCCAAGGGAAACGCCAAGCTCTCCGGCTGCGGCCACCAGCGCGAAGCGCCCACACACTCGGCGCACTTGCCCGTCCGCGCCTTCGGGGCAGTTGTTCGCCTCAAAGATGCGCATGATTTCTTGAGCCTGCCGGGTAAGCGTGTCGCGGTCCGCTGCCAAGGCTTGCAGGAAAGCCCGCAATGGCGTCCCGTAGTAGTTGGTGGAAGCCTCTTTTAACTGCCGGGCGAACAGGTCCGCACTTTCGCACCCGTGCAAAGCCTCAAACAGTCCGAACCCGGTCCCTGCATCGGCGGGGATGTCCACCACGCGCACGGCCTGCCCAGCCTTGGCCCGTCCTCTGCCGTCCTCTGCCACCTTGTCGGCAAGCGTGATCTCGCCAGTTGAGAGGAAGAGAAGCCGCCATGTATGCACCTTGCGGGCTTGGCCGTCCCGCGATGCCCGGCCCTTGCCCTGGCCGTTTGCCAGCATGTAAGCCACCTCGGATACCACCTTGGACCCGGCTTGGCCCATTTCGTCCAGGCACAAGAGCGAGTCACAGTGGGCCGCCGCGATGCCTTCTAGGCCGTTATCCGTGGCCCGCCATTGTTTGATGAATCCACCCGGCCCGCCGCCGCACACAGACCCGGCCACACGCAGCGCCGTTGTCTTGCCCAGGGAAGAGCCGCCCACCATGTGTAGGCCCCCGGATTCTTGGTTCAAGGGCTCCAAGAGCGGCGCGGCCAGCGCGGTACACACGGCCAGTACAAGGCGGGAATTACCAGCACAAACGCGGCCCACGTGCTCCCGCCATTCTTCAAGCGTTCCTTTCTGGCGGAATGGGTTTTCACTCGGGATGCCCTGCGGCACGATCAATTCTCCGGCCTGTTCACCGTAAACCGAATCAGGCAGCACAAAGGCGTTGCCCTGCCAGCCGATGCGGTCAACACACCGGGCGAAGCCGTCAACCTTGGCCGTGCTAAAGAAGAGGTCCAGGCGTTGCTTGCCTTTCAAGCCAGGTGCGATGCGCAATCCCATTGCCAAAAGTTCCGAGCGGTAGCCGTCACCATTGCCGGACATAAGACGCGCAGGCATGGCCCAACGGTGCGCCCGGCCTTCAGGGTCCAGCACCTCCAAAAGACGGCCCCATTCCAAGCTATCCGCGTCCCGAGTTTCGGCCAGGATATGAAGTGGAGAGCATACCCAGTGCCATTCGGGCTTGCCGTCTTTGTCCACCTCCATGAAGAACACGCCGGAGTCACGAAGGGAGAAAGAGTTGCCCAGCGCACTCCCTATGCTCTTCCTGTTCTTCGCAGGCGTGGGAACGGCCTCGGGCTTCGCAGCCGCCGCCAGTTGCGCCCGCACCACGTCCAGACCCTCGGCCTGGTGCAGATCGTTGAAGTCGGTCCGGCCCTCTGGCTCTTTGAATTTCGGCACAGCCAAGAAAGCGCCCTCGGCCAGGGCGGCGGCAGTCGCCTTGCTCAAGCCAGGGTTGCCGTCCGTGGCGTGGTCATCATCGGCGCAAAGCACAATCTCCCGGTCCGGGTCTGTCTTGCGGGCACGGGCCGCCACGTGCTCAAGATTGCCACAGTCAAAGGCCACCAGCACAGTCGATCCAGTTGCCTCTTGGATGCTCAAGCCCGTTGCCAGACCCTCACAGATATACAAGCGGCCAGCGGTCCCCTTGATAGCGAAATACCCACCTCGGATGCGTCCACCAGTGAGGAACAGCTTGCCGCCGTCTGCTGCGACGAATTGCAGGGACACGGCTTGACCGCCCGAACCCAGCACGGGCACAACCAGCCGTCCGTCATTGCCTTTATTGAGGCCGTGGCAGGGCTTCACGCCTTTACGGTCAAGGTAGGGGTGCGCCGCGCAAGGTGAAGTATTTTTAATGATGCGCCGGGCCTTTTCTGCGGCTTCAGCATTGCGCTTGGCCTCTTCCTCTTGCCGGGCGCGGCGGTCCGCCTCGATACGGGCTTGTAGCACCTGGCGCTCAGCTGGGCTCAGGGTGCGCTCTTCCTTGGCGGTCCATTTCTCCGCCTCCCCGGTTCGCCAGTTCTGCCACCAGCCGGAAGCGGGCGAGTCCAGGTGCAGGCCATAGGCCCCGTCGCGAGCCTGCGGTTTGCCTTCAACTGGGCAGCGATGCAGTTTGCCATCTGGCTGGATGTAGCTAGGGCGTAGGCCAGCCGCTTCAATGACATCACGGAAGGTGCCCACAGTGCCAGGAGTGGTCATGTCCGCTCCTACTGTGCGCCTTGGCTCAATCGCTCCAAAAGCTCGGAAATGTCTGCGGCCCGCCACGCGGTCATACGTGGCCCGAGTTTCACAGGCGCAGGGAAGTCGCCAGTGCGGACACGGCTCCACCACGTCGAACGGGAAACGGGGATGAGCTTAAGGACTTGGGGAAGGCGGAGGAAGCCGCCAACACGCGGGGTCTCGGGGGTTACTACATTCATTCGTACCATCCTTGGTTACGGGTCAAAAGTTGGTCATCTATCGTGTTGCTCACTGGGTGTTTTGTTCCAGAGGTTCAATGTTCTCTAACTCCTGCAACGCTTGGCATAAAAAATGCTTAATCATAGCAACAGGGAAAAACTTGCCCTTGTACACCTGAGTCCATGATGACAATCTGATCATGGAGGGGGCTCGTTGCGTTTGAAGTACAGAATGCAAATCTTGGGCCAGCGCCACCTGTTGACGTGCTATGCGGTCCAATCTGCTTAACATAATGTTATTACGGTAAATATATGTGAAAGCGCCGGTCACAGGGATTCAGGCGGCTTGGCCAAGTGGCCTGGAATGGTCGGCCTTTATGGTCTCAAGGGTCGGCCTAAGGTGGGCCTAATGGCTGCGATGTGGGGCGTTAGGATGGGCGGATTACCGCGTGGCGGGTGCTCCCTGGCCGGTTTGGACAGGGCGTTGTGTCATATCCTCAAAGCTTAGTCTTCCCGCTTAGCTCTGCCCTTGGTCAGTGCTCCGGGCACGGCGGTGAAGGGCTCCACCATCACCCTGGCCTGATAGCCCAGGGCTTCCAGCGCCATTTCCAGATGGTCCCAGCGGGAAGCGTGGAAGAGGTCGAGCAAGCGGCGGATGGACTTCGGGTCCGTGCCCAGGATGCCTGCCAGTTTGACCTGGCTCAAACTCTGACGGCGCATGGCCTGATAAATGGCGAGCTTCACCTCTGCCATTGCCGGGAGTTCAACAAAGCTGGCCTGCCCTCGCTTCAGGGCGGGCGGCGCAGGTATGTCCTCTGCATCGTCCATTATGGCGGCAAGCATGGTCAGAGCCACGTCCAGGGCCATGTCTCGCGCCTCTTTCTTGCTTCGGCAGGCGGTGAATGCACCGGGTATACTCGATACAGTCACCAGTAAGGTGCCGTTCGCCTCGGAAGTAATCGTGTATGGGTAGCGCAGCATCCTAAAGCTCCTTCCTGCCAGTGTGGGGCATGTCTGCCCTACGTCAAGATGACTTTTTATGATGCAGAGGAATCACCTTGCCACCAGTGCGCAGCGCGTCCAGATGCTCTGCCCATGCCTGCATCATCTTCCGGCGGTCTGGCAGGAACTCCGCAAAGTTGTAAGCCGCCCGGACGTTGTTTCTTTCCGCATGGGCCAACTGGCGCTCGATAGCGTCCCGGTTCCAGCCCAGCTCATTCAGAAGCGTTGACGCCATTGACCGGAAGCCGTGGCCCGTCATTTCTTCCTTGGTGTAGCCAAGGCGGCGCAGGGCTGCGTTGACCGTGTTTTCGGACATGGGGCGTTCCGAAGTGCGCTCGGACGGAAACAGGTAGCCGCCTGAACCCGTGAGGGGCCGCAACTCTTCGAGCACGGCCAGGGCTTGCCGGGAGAGCGGCACGATATGTTGTGTGCGCATCTTCATCTTGTGCGCTGGGATGCGCCATTCTGCGGCGTCAATGTTGATCTCGGACCACTCGGCATGGCGGAGTTCTCCGGGGCGCACAAACACCAGAGGGGCTAGCCGCAGGGCGCAGCGGGTAACAAGAGAGCCGGAGTAGCTTTCAATGGCCCGGAGCAAGTCGGCAACCGCCTTGGGGTCCGTGACGCTGGCATGATGCTTTTCATTGGTGGGGGAGAGTGCCCCGCGAAGATCGCGGGTAGGGTCCGAGTCCGCCAAGCCAGAGGCCACGGCGTAGCGGAACACCATGCCGACATTGCCCACAAGACGGTGGGCCGTCTCAACTGCCCCGCGTGATTCAACGCGGCGGGCCACGGCCAGCACCTTGGGTGCGGTGATCTCGCGAATGGGTCTGATACCAAGCCAGGGGAAGGCATCCTTTTCCAGTGATACCAAAATGCGGGCGGCATGGCCGGGAGTCCAGGTCGGCTGGAACTTCTTGTGCCACTCCCGTGATACCAACTCGAAGGTTTCACCTTGGGCCTTCTCCTCCGCCTTCACCACCTTCTTGGCCGCGCCGGGGTCAATGCCTTTCCGCAAGTCGGTCTGATACCCGTCTCTGGCTTCTCTGGCGGCCTTCAGTGATACCTTGGGATAAACCCCCAGGCTCAAGCGCTTCTCGTGTCCGTCAACGCGGTACTTCCAGCGCCAGAGCTTTGAGCCGTTTGGTTTGACCAGTAGAAACAGGCCCTCAGCATCGTACAAGGTGAACTGCTTTTCCCTGGGGGAAGCGTTCCTTACGGCGGCATCAGTCAACGGCATGGTATCACTCTCCCGTCTTTTTGAAGATTCACCAAGCGAGATACCAAGAGTGATACCAATATCCCCGTGGATGTCAACGTGCCGTATTGGACGGTATTATACCATTAGGCAACAAAAAACCCCGCTTTCGCGGGGCTTTGTGGACTTCATCATACTTGGTCGGACGATCTTCTGGTGGAGGCGGAGGGAATCGAACCCTCGTCCGAGAACGCTTTGCTCGAGGTATCTACAGGTTTAGAACGGGTATGATTCTCGTCGTTTCCTAGGCCCCCGTTCAGGCAGGAAAAGACATGTCCGCCTTATGCCGCGTGCTTACGGCGGACGCCATTAGCACGCCGTCCCGATGGGGTTTTGTCGATCCTAAGGACGTATCGGACGTCGGTCAAAAGGATCGTGACTGGTTATTAAGCAGCCAGAGCGTAATCGTAGTCGTTGGCACTTGAGTGCTTGCCGCTTTTTACGAGGCCAGCGGCGCCTCGACCTGCAACCTCGGCATCGACTGTCCCCGTCGAAACCGGTGCGCCCCCTTTCAAAGAACGTCTTTTCAAAAGATAAGCCTTTAAGCCAGGAAGGCAAGCCCCAAAAACAAAACCGCGCCCGGAGGCGCGGTGTTTGTCTTGTGGTAGCGAGGGAGGGAATTGAACCCCCGACACTGCGGATATGAGCCGCATGCTCTGACCGACTGAGCTACCTCGCCACATTTCCCTCAACGGGAATGGCCTTATAGCCATTCTCCAAACGCTTTGCAAGGGGGTACCCGGCGTCAATTTCAGGTGCGCTTGATTCTTCCTCTGCCGGGTCCTTAAACCCTGCGTTGCCAGACGTGCTTGGCTGGTGTACGTTTTGCATGTCATCGCCATGCGTTGGCAAAGAGAGGAGCGACCATGACAACCGTGATCCCGCAGAGCGAACAGACCAAGCGCGCCATTGACTGGATTTGTGGACAAGAACTCGCCCTGGACGACCCGGCTGCCCGGCACAAGGCCATCCAAGAGGCCGCCAGGCGTTTCAACCTTGGCCCCCTGGATGAGGAATTCCTCGAGCGCTTCTTGCAAGGCGATTCAGCAAACGGATAAAATCGTTGAAGATCGTTCACCGTCAAATATTCAAAGAGCATCTCTCGCTGTTCCTGCTCATTGGCTCCTGCCTGCTGGGTCTCATCCTGGTGGGCCGGATGCTGCAGTTGCGCGACATGCTCCTTTCCCAGAATCTGGGCATCTTTGACGTCCTGCGCCTGTTTTTCTACCTGAGCCCCGTGTTTCTGCTCCTGCTCACGCCCATCGCCTGCATGCTGAGCATTTTTCTCACCTTTTTGCGCATGAGTGCGGACCGCGAGCTCACCGCGCTCAAGGCCAGCGGCATGAGCCTGTACCAGCTTTTGTTCGCGCCGCTCGTCTTCGGTTCGCTGTGCATGCTCTTCAGCCTGTATATCGGCATCTTCGGGCTGTCCTGGGGCATGGAGCATTTCAAGCACTCGCTCATCGAATTCGCCCGGACCAAGACCAAGCTCTCCCTGCAATCCGGCGTTTTCAATCAGGAATTCCCAGGACTGACCATCTACGCGCAGAAGGTCAACCTGGAGACCGGCGACATCAGCTTCGTCTTTGTGCAGGACAAGACCGACAAGGCCTTCACCACCACGGTCATCGCGCCCGAGGGTTCGGTCACCACGGATTCGGAAAAGGAGCAGATCAAGGTCGTGTTCCGCAACGGGCGCATCTTCAGGCGGGTGGGGGAGACCCTCGACGTCCTGCATTTCGGCAGCTATGCCGTGCGCCTGCCCCTTGGGAACATGCTGCGCAGCATGGGCTTTGAGCGCACCTCGCCCAAGGAGCTCTCCTTTGCCAAGCTTTTGGAGTACGACTCCGATCCGGAGCTGATGAAGGAGTTCGACTTGACGCGCCAGCTCAAGGTCAAGGTGGAGATCCAGAAGCGCCTGGCCCTGCCCCTGGCCTGCCTGATTCTGGGCCTGTTCTCTGTGCCCGTGGCCTGCGTGTTCCACGCCTTCAAGCAGCAGCACGGCATCGTCCTGGCCCTGGGGGTCTTCCTGGTCTATTATTCCCTGCTCTCCGTGGCCGAGAGCCTGGGGGAATCGCAACTGGTGCCGCCGTATATCGGCGTCTGGCTGCCCAATCTGCTGTTCCTGGGCACGGGCCTCTTGTTCCTGCGCCAGGCCGTGCGCGAGCGCGTGCCCGCAGGCCTGCTCTGGGTGCTCCAGAAGCTGCGCCAAAGGAGCGCGGCATGAGGCTGCCCGGCTTTCGCCTGAGCGCCCTGGGGGCCTACGTTGTCCGCCAGAACCTGTTCCTCATGGCCACCTGCCTGGGGGCCGGAACCTTCATCTATCTGCTCACCGACCTCTCCGACCGCCTGGAGCAGTTCCTGGACGCGGGCCTGGGCGTGCGCCAGATCCTGATCTATTTCGCGGTGAAGATGCCGCTGATCTTCTCCCAGATCCTGCCTGCGGTGTTCCTGCTGGCCGTGGTCCTGCAGATCGGGCTCATGGTGCGCAGCCGCGAGATGATGGCCCTGCGCGCGGGCGGGGTGTCCATCGTCTGGTTCGTGCGCTTCTTCCTGGTCTACGCGCTGATCTGGAGCGCCGGACAGTTGGTGTTCTCGCAGTTCATCGCCTCCTATGGCGAGCAGGAGGCCACCCGCATCTGGCGCGAGGAGGTGCGCAAGCGCCAGCTCGACAAGCGCGTGCTGAAGAACCTCTGGTTCCGCGAGGGGCCGTACATCGTCCATGCCGGTGGGGCCCAGCCCACCCAGAGCCGCGTCAATGACGTGACGGTGTACGAGTTCGACCGCGACAGCAACCGGCTCTCGCGCATCATGACGGCCAAGAAGGGCCTTGTGGACGAGCACGGCTGGGGGCTGCTCGACGTGTGGGAGATCGAGACCGCTGATTTCGCGTCCATGAAGCTTTTGACGCATTTTGTTCCGCTCAGGCAGGACATGCGCGGCTTTTTGTCGGCGGACAGCGGGGACAAGGCTGATTTGCCGTTGCAGACCCTGGGCAAGGTCATCGAGGAATTGCGCGAGTCCGGGTCCAACGTGGAGCGCCTGCGCACGGCCTGGCACGGCAAGTGGTCCTACGCCTTCTCCATGGTCACCATGGCGCTTCTGGCCCTGGCCATGTGCACCATCCTTGAAAATCTCTACGTGAACCTCGTGCTGAGCCTGCTTGTGATTTTCGGCTACTACGGGCTCTATGTCCTGGGAATCACCACGGGACAAAAGGGGCTCATGGCGCCGGCGCTTGGGGCCTGGCTGGCCAACGTGCTGTTCGGCAGCGCGGCCCTGACCCGGTTGACCTGGGTCTCGATGCCCTGGCTGGGCATCCGGGCGCACCGCCTGAGCGTGCGCCTGCAGTTGCTGTTCACGCGGGAAGAGCGGGACTAGGGCCTGTTTCTAAAAGCGTCTTTTGCCCCCTGGGCGTTGTCGCGAACCGATTTTGGTCCAGGGCTGTACCGCATGAGTACACTCCCTGGCCCCAAAATAGGTTCTCTCCTCGCCAGGGAACAAAATCCATCTTTTGGAAACAGACCCTAGCTGGGCGGACTCGCCCTCGGTCTGTTTTTTGTTCGGCTAGCCGTCTATCGAATCTGGTGTCTGGACTGGGCGGGCGGCCAGGCTGTCCAGGGCGTCCCACAGGGCTTCGCGGCCCTGGCCGGTGACGCTGGAGAAGCAGATGGGCGTGGCCATGCCCCCGAGCAGGTCGCGCCATTCCCTTTGTCGGGCGGATGCCTCGCGCTGATTCACCTTGTCACATTTGGTCAGTACGGGCAGGATGCGGATGTTCGCGTGGCGCAGCCAGGCCACCAGCTCCAGGTCGCTCTTCTGCGGCGGCACGCGCACGTCGATGAGCAGGGCCACGGCCTTGAGGCCGGTGCTCTTGGTCAGGAAGTGCTCGATGAGCTGGCCCCATTTGGCGCGCTCGGCCTGGGAGCGCCGTGCGTAGCCGTAGCCGGGCAGGTCCACCAGGGTGTAGCCGCCGGGCTCGATCTGGAAGAAGTTGACGCTCTGGGTCTTGCCGGGAGTGGAGCTGGTCTTGGCCAGGCCCTTGCGCTGGGCCAGGCAGTTGATGAGCGAGGATTTGCCAACGTTGGAGCGCCCGGCCATGGCCACCTGCGGCTCCCCGGTGGGCGTGAGCTGGGAGAGTTCGTACGCAGTTTTGACTAAGTCGAAAGTTCGATTCATAATACCCCGGTTGCCGGGACTAAAGCCCGGTGCGCAGTAAATGGTGGCTTTTTCGGCCCGCGTCAAGCGGACTTGCACCCCCAAACCCCAGGCGGCAGCCATGAAGACTCGCAAATATCTCATCCTGAACGGTCCCAACCTGGGCCACATCGGCGACCGCCAGCCGGAGATCTACGGCTCCCAGGGCCTGGACAGCCTGCCAGGGCTGCTCAAGGAACTCCTGGGCCAGGGGGCCGAAGGCATCGAGCTTTTGTTCCATCAGTCGAACTTCGAGGGCAACCTCATCGACCGGCTGGAAAAGGCCAGGCGCGAGGGCCTGGACGGCGTGGCCATGAACGCCGGGGCCCTGACCCACACCAGCCTGGCCCTGGCCGACTGCCTGGCCTGGATCGGCGTGCCCTGCGTGGAGGTGCACCTGTCGAACATCTTTGCCCGCACGGACGAGCCCCTGCGCCAGAAAAGCCTCATGGGGAAATCCTGCATCGGAGTTGTTGCCGGTTTCGGCATTCTCGGGTATGCGTTGGCCGTCCTTGCGCTTGAGCGGCACAACGCCGGGGTCCAGGACAAAAAATAATTAGGCGTGGCAATGAGTTGTCCGCAGCGATTGCCCCGCCAGGTATGCACCGGAGGTTGAATGTATTCCACGTCTGATTTCCGTCGCGGTCTGAAGATCGAGATGGACGGCAAGCCTTACGAAATCGTTGATTTTCAGCATGTGAAGCCCGGCAAGGGCGGCGCCTTTGTGCGCACCAAGCTCAAGCACATTCTTAATGGCCGCGTGGTGGACCAGACCTTCCGCTCCGGCGAGAAGGTCGACAAGCCCGACATCGCCATCCAGGACATGCAGTACCTCTACAAAGAGGGCGGGGACTTTGTGTTCATGGACATGGAGTCCTACGAGCAGAAGCACATCCCCGCCGCCCAGGTGGGCGAGAAGGGCGGCTACATCAAGGAAGGCGAGACCCTGAAGGTCATGCTCTACAACGGCGAGCTCTTTGACATGGACCTGCCCGCTTCCGTGGTGCTGGAGATCATCGAGACCGAGCCCGGCGTGCAGGGCGACCGCGTGACCAACGCCAACAAGCCCGCCAAGATGGAGACCGGCATCATGGTCAACGTGCCGCTGTTCATCGCCCAGGGCGAGCGCATCAAGGTCGACACCCGCACCGGCGAATACATCAGCCGCGACAGGGAATAGCAGTGAAGGCATCCGGTCCGGGGCAGCAAAGAAGCTCCGGGCCGGGCGCATCCCAGGCCGCCGCGACGCCTCGCCGCAGGTGCGCGACAGTGGAGGGTAGGGTCACGGATAAAATAAAGTTTCGCATGGAAATCAAGGGGCTGGTCTACATCTTTGTGGCCGCCTTCCTGTTCTTGTGCATCTTTTCCTTCCATCCCGACGACCCAACCTTGAACCAGGCCGTGAGCGCCACCTGGAAGACCAGCAACATGGCTGGGGCCGTTGGCTCGTACATCGCCGGGTTCCTGGTGGAGCTCTTCGGCGTCGGGGCCATCGCCTGGCCTCTGCTGCTGGCGTACATGGGCCTGGTCCAGTTCTCGGACAGGCTGCGCCTGCCCCTGTACCGCTGGCTTGGCGTGACCACGGTCATGCTGTGCATCATGGCCTGGGTGACCGGCCCCTGGGCCAAGCCCGCCGCGAACATCAAGCCCGCCCTCACCAGCGGCGGGCTGCTCGGCAAGTATCTGGCCGGCACGTCCATGAATCTGCTCAGCCCCTGGGGCTCGGTGCTGTTCTGGCTCTTCCTCACTGTGGCCTCGGTGCAGGTGGGGTTTCAGGTGAGCTGGGCCACGGTGCTCAAGCGTTTGAAATCTTTCGTGTACGACCAGTGGTGCAAGTACCGCGAGCGCATCCTGCGCCGGCGCGCTGCCGAGGGCAAGTCCGAAAAATCTGAGAAGCCCGGCAAACCCGAAAAACTCGAAAAAAACGATGCGCCCGTTGCCTCGGCCCAGGCCCTGCGCAAGGTTGAGCCTAAAATCTTTGCCGACCCGGACCCCGCAGGCGACAGCCTGGTGCTCAAGCCCTTTGAGTCTCCGGCCCAGAAGAAGAAGGCCCCGGCCCAAATCTTTCCGTCCTCGCACGTTGACCTGCCGAGCTCCGAGCTGCTTCGCGAGGCCCCGCTGCAGCAGGCCAGCGTTGATCCGAAGATCCTCCAGGCCAAGGCCCGGCAGCTCACCGCGTGCCTGGCCGACTTCAACATCCAGGGCGAGATCCAGCAGGTGCTGCCCGGCCCTGTGGTGACCATGTTCGAGTTCAAGCCGGCCCCGGGAGTCAAGATCAGCACCATCGCCGCGCGCAACGACGACATCGCGCTTTCCCTCAAGGCCCTGGCCGTGCGCATCGAGGCGCCCATCCCGGGCAAGGACTCCATCGGCGTCGAGATCCCCAACGAGCGCCGCCAGACCGTGTCCCTGCGCGAGATCATCGAGTCCCCGGTGTTCGCCATGGCCCGTTCGCCGCTGGCCCTGGCACTGGGCAAGGACATCCAGGGCGCGCCGCAGATCGCCGACCTGGCCACCATGCCGCATCTGCTCGTGGCTGGCGCCACGGGCGCGGGCAAGAGCGTGTGCCTGAACGGCTTTTTGGTCAGCATCCTGTTCAAGGCCACGCCTGAACAGGTTAAACTCTTGTTGATCGACCCCAAGCGCATCGAGCTGGCCATCTACTCCGACCTGCCGCACCTGGTGCACCCGGTGGTCACGGACATGGCCCTGGCCAAGAGCGCGCTGGAGTGGGCCATGTGCGAGATGGACTCGCGCTACGAGACCCTGGCCCGGCTTGGCGTGCGCAACATCGAGGGCTTCAACCAGAAGCTGGCCGAGATGGGCGACAAGC
>CAZXZF010000008.1:0-27943 GCA_964645095.1 uncultured Desulfocurvus sp.
TCTACCGGCTCTCGGTGGAGCGCTTCAAGCTCATCCAGGACAAGGCCCCGCAGCTCGCCGCTGCGGTGAACCGCTTCATCGTGACCCTGCTGGCCGAGCGCCTGGCCGAAGAGAACGCCAAGAACCGCGCCGCCCAGCGCTAGCCGGGTTCCGTTCCCCAGGCCGAGAGGTCTATCTTGTCGCGCTTGCGGTAGGCCGTGCCCTGGAAGGTGGCGATGGTCTCGCCGCCGTCATCCTTCACTTCCACCACATAGGTCGACAGCGGGCCGGCTGCGGCTGTCTCGCGCGCATGGGCCGTGAGGCTGCCGGAGAGGCCCGGCTTGGTGAAGGCGATGGCCATGTTGACGCCCAGGGCCAGGGTGCCGTGGGAGTTGCAGGCCGCGCCAAAGGCCAGGTCGGCCAGGGTGAAGATGGCCCCGCCCTGGACCACGTCCGCGCCGTTCATGTGCTTGTCCTCGATGACCATGCGCGTGGAGGCCGTGCCGTGGCCGATGTCCGTGACTTTGATGCCCAGGCATTTGCACAGCCGGTCGCGGTTGTTGAAGAAGCGCTTGAGGCGCTCGAAACGCTCGGTGTCGCTCATCTGCGGGGTCATGGGAGATCCTCCGGTTCAAAAGAAAGTGCGGGCAGTCCGAAAAAGGTGCAGGCGCTGCGGCCCGTGGCGGCCCAGAGCGCGTCCACGGGCATGTCCTTGATGCGGGCCACGGACCCAGCCGTGAAGCCGAGCAGGGCGGGGTGGTTGCGTTTGCCGCGCCAGGGCTCGGCCGAGAGGTACGGGCAGTCGGTCTCAAGCAGCATGCGCTCCAGGGGGATAATCGCCACGGCGCGTTGCAGGGCCTCGTTCTTGGCGTAGCTCACCGGGCCGGGGATGCTCACGTGCCAGCCGTGGTCCAGCAGCACGCGGGCCTGGCCCTCGTCGCCGCCGAAGCAGTGCCAGAGCAGTTTGCGTCCGCTGAAGCCTTCGTCCAAAAGCACGCGCAGCGTGTCCTCAAAGGCGTCGCGGCAGTGGATCACCGGCGGCAGGCCCAGGCTCGCGGCCAGCGTGAGCTGCGCCCGGAAGGCCCGCTCCTGCATGTCGCGCGGGTGGTCGTCCCAGTAGTGGTCCAGGCCGATTTCGCCCACGGCCTTGAGGCGCGGGTCGGTCTCGAAGGCCCTGCGCATGGCCTCCAGGGCCTCGTCCGTGCACTGGTCCGCGTTGCCCGGATGAACGCCGAGGATAAAGAATATTTCCGGGTGGTTCCGGAACATTGTGCGGTTCTTGCGGTAGGCCTCAGGTCCGAGGAAGACATTGCCGGTGCGGGCCACGCCGCTGGCCTTGGCCCGGTCCATGAGCTCCTCGCGGTCGGCGTCGAACTCCACCATGTCCAGGTGCGCATGGGAGTCCACGCCGCAGGGCGGCAGGGCCAGGGTTTCCGGCTCGGGCCGGGGGAGCTTGTTTTTTTTTGACATGCTGCGCGGTGCTGTCTCAGGCCGGGTCAAGGCGTTGCCAGAGCTCCAGCACGCTCTCGCGCTGGGCGTCCAGGGAGTAGGCCGCTGCCGTGGTCCGGGCGTTCGCCAGGGTGGGGGCCAGATGCGGGCTGCTGTCAACGAACCAGCTGGCCGCGGTCTTGAGGTGCAGGGCCGCGCCCAGGATGTCGGCGTCGGCGCTCCAGAGGCCGTTGCCATGGCCGCCGACCCCCTTGTCACCCCAAGGTACTTCGCGCAGGGGCCACCAGGGCGCAAAGGGCGCGGGGTCGGCCTCGGGCGGGAGCGCCTGGCGCATGTAGTCCGCGCCGCCAAAGCCCATGTAGCCCACGGGCAGGCAGCCGCAGGCCATGGCCTCCAGGGGCGGCAGGGGGCAGCCCTCGGGGAAGCCCGTGGCCAGAAAGATGTGCGCGCTTTGCAGGGCCTCGGCCACGCCCTTGGCCGTCATCCCGGCGATCTCGAGCCACTGGCAGCGCGCGGCCAGGCCCTCGTCCAGGGCGCTCATGGTCTCGCGGATCTGCTTGGCCAGGGCCTTGTTTTTGCGCGGCATGAAGGCGATGCGCACCGTGCCGGAGGCTGAAACGTCCGGTTTTTTGTCCGGCGTGCAAAACAGCTCCGTGTCGATGCCGGGGCGCAGGATGGGCGCATCAAAGCCGGTGGTGGCGGCCACGAACCGGGCCACGGGATCGGATACGGCGGCGAACTCCACGGGCAGCTTGCGCCAGGACACGCCCTCGGGCAGGGCCGAGAGCAGGTAGGCCCAGTTCTGCACGTACACCAGGCAGCGCGAACCGGCGTTCAGGCCAGGGGTCAGGGCATTGACCCAGCCCTCGGGCACCACCCAGAGGTCGCCGGGGGTGAGGGCGAGCTTGTCCCAGGGCACGATGGGCGCTTCGACAAAGGACTCGGAAGGGGCCCAGCCCGGACCTTCGCCCTGCATCTCGCGCGGGACGAGAAAGGCCGGGCGGTTTGCTGCGGCCAGCAGCGCGGCCATGCGCCGCAGCACGGTGATGCCCCCGGCGGCCTGGCGCACTGGCGGCAGGAAGAAATAGGTCTTCATCGGCATGGGCATGGGCAAACCACACTCCCCTGGCTTTGGCAAGCCGCGTCAGATGGCCGCGTCAGATTGTCGGAAAGCTCGACACATATTCGGCCAGGGCCTCGCGCCAGTGGCGCGGCGTGTACCCGGCCAGGCGCACGGTGTCCGTGATGTCCAGGACGGAGTTGGCCGGGCGCGGGGCCTTTGTGGGGTAGCCGCTGGTGGGGATCGGCAGCACGCGGCAGGACAGGCCCGCCAGGCGCACGGCCTCGGCGGCCAGCTCATGCCAGGAGGCCTGGCCGGAGTTTGCGGCGTGCAGCAGGCCGGTGGCGTTGTTCTTCAGGAGCGCGACGGCGAGCTTGGCCAGGTCCGCCGTGCCCGTGGGCGAGCCGAACTGGTCGGCCACGACCTTGAGCTCCTGGCGCTCGGCGGAGAGTTCGAGGATGCGCTGGACGAAGTTCATCTTGCCCGGCCCGAAGAGCCAGGCCGTGCGCAGGATGAGCAGGCCGGGGAGGTCCAGGGCCTGGAGCGCCTCCTCGCCCGCCAGCTTCGACGCTCCGTAGACCGAGAGCGGGTTCGGCTGGTCTGACGGCAGGTAGGGCGCGCCCTTCTTGCCGTCGAACACGAAGTCCGTGGAGAAATGCACCAGCCGGAGTTCGCGCTCCTCGGCCAGGACGCCGAGCAGGGCGGGCAGGGAGGCGTTGAGGCGGTAGGCCTCTTCGGGCTGTTCCTCGGCCCTGTCCACCTGGGTGTAGGCCACGGCGTTGATGATGCAGTCGGGCTCGTGCCCTTCCTGAAAGTCGTCCAGAAAGTCGTCCAGGGCATCGGCGTCGAAATAGTCCACGTCCGCGCTGGACACCGGCACGGTGTCGACCCCCGCCCGTGCCAGGGTGTCGGTCACGGCCCGGCCCAGCAGGCCGTTCCTGCCGCCCAGGACCAGGGCCTTTTTCGGCAGATGTGTCGCTGGCTGGCTCATGCGCGCCCCCTGTACCAGCTGTCCATGAATTTCAGGTACTCGCCGCTCTGGACCTCGGACAGCCAGTCCGGGTTGGCGCGGTACCAGGCGATGGTGCGCTCCATGCCCTCGGCAAAGCTCACGCTGGGCGCGAAGCCGAGCTCGGCTGCGGCCAGGTCGAAGTTCATGGCGTAGCGGCGGTCGTGGCCGGGCCGGTCGGTGACGTAGCGGATGAGCCCCTCGTCCTGCCCGGTGAGGCGCAGGATGGTGCGCACCACGTCGAGGTTCGGCATCTCCGCCGCGCCGCCGAAGTTGTACACCGCGCCGGGCCTGCCGCGCAAAAGCGCCAGCTCCACGCCCCGGCAGTGGTCGTCGACGAAGATCCAGTCGCGCACGTTCTGGCCGTCGCCGTACACCGGCAGGGGCTCGCCCTTGGCGGCCTTGACGTACATGAGCGGGATGAGCTTCTCCGGGAACTGGTACGGGCCGTAGTTGTTGGAGCAGCGCGTGATGACCACGTCCTGGCCGTAGGTCTCGTGGTAGGCCCGGGCGATGAGGTCCGCCCCGGCCTTGGAGGCCGAGTAGGGGCTGTTCGGCGCTAGCGGCGTGGATTCGAGGAACTGGCCCGTGGGGCCGAGGGTGCCGTAGACCTCGTCCGTGGACACGTGGACCACGCGTTTGGTGCGCGCGCGCCGGGCGCAGTCGAGGATGTTTTGTGCGCCCAGGACGTTTGTCACCACAAAGGGCGCGGGGTCGTCGATGGAGCGGTCCACGTGGGATTCCGCCGCGAAGTTGACCACCGCGTCGATCTGGTGCTCGGCCAGCAGGCGCGTCACCAGCTCGCGGTCGCAGATGTCGCCGTGGACGAAAGTATAGCCGGACCCGGCTTCGCTTTCCAGCGCGCGCAGGTTGCCCAGGTTGCCCGCGTAGGTCAGCTTGTCCAGGTTCACGAGCCGCCAATCGGGATGGCGCGCGCGCATGGCGTAGAGGAAGTTGGCGCCGATGAATCCGCAGCCGCCGGTGACGAGCAGGCGCATGGAGGGCTCCTTGTGCTTGATGTTCAAGGCTCAGTACCCGCTCCGCGCTTGATTCGCAAGGTTGGCGCGCAAGGCTGCCGGGCTAATCGTCGAGGCCGCCTGCCAAGGCGCCTGTCTGGCGCAGGGCCTCGAAGAGCAGGATGCCGGCGGCTGTGGACATGTTCAGGCTGCGCACGCCCGCGCAGGCAATGGGGATGCGCACGTGGTCCGGGTAGCGCTCCAGCAGGAATTCCGGCAGGCCCCTGGTCTCCTGGCCGAGCACGATGGCGTCGCCGGGCCTGAAGGCGAACCGGTGCACCGGCGTGCCTGCGCGGGCGCTGGTGAGCACGATGCGCGTCTGAGGAGCGGCGCTGACGGCCTCCTCGAAGGCGGCCCAGTGCGGGTGCACCGAGAGGTCGACAAAGGGCCAGTAGTCCAGGCCAGCGCGCTTCAGGTGCCTGTCGTCGATCTTGAAGCCCAGGGGCTCGATGAGGTGCAGCGGCGTGCCCAGGGCTGCGCAGAGCCGGGCGACGTTGCCGGTGTTGGGCGGTATCTCCGGCTGGTAGAGCACGAGGCGCATGGCGTTTGTCCTCTGACCTTCTCAGGTCTTCTCAGGTCCTGAAACGAAAAAGGCCCCGCCTGGGCGGAGCCGATCTCTCTGGGTGGTGGGCGATCCGGGATTTGAACTCGGGACTTCCACCGTGTGAAGGTGGCACTCTAACCGCTGAGTTAATCGCCCAGGACCGTCTCTCTAATCCAAGCCCCCCTGCGTTGGCAAGATTTTTTTGCAGGCCTGGCCGCTTGAATTGCATCCTCTTGCCCTGGGCGCGGGCTTGCGTTTTCGGGCAGGCGCCCGGGTGGGCTCGGTTGCATCGGTCGAATCATTGCCGGGCCAGTCTCTGGCGATCCGCCAGCGCCGCAGCCATATGGGGTTAGGTTGTGCTGCCGCGAGCATTGCGTATGCGCATTTGTCGTCAGTGCAGCGTCGGCAAGACGATGATGATTTGCTCCTCTCGTATCGTGCGTATCTATGGCTGTTGCCACAACCAGCTGAATTTTGTAGAGGCATCCGATTGTGGCAATCCGCGCCGAGCGCAGCGCTGGCCCCGTCCCTGGCATGTTTCATGCTTCGCACAATCCGATACCGAGCGGGCAGAATTTGCCCTGAATAAATCGACGGATACGCATTCAGCGCGACTAAAGCGATAGATGAAACGTGTCGATACATTGGGGGATGTGATGTGATGAGGTCCCGGCCCTCATTGCTGGCGGGTGGTGCGGCAGAGTCTGCCGGGCCAGCTTGTATTTTTTCAAGAAACAGTAACGTACTGTAGCCATTGGTGAAATATCCCAAGCTTCCGGGAGGGTAACGATATGCGGCGGGTGATGTGTTTGGTGTTTTTGTCCCTGTTCCTGGCGTCCGGATGCGGAACGGTGCAGCGCACCACCGCCGTGGACCAGGTCCAGCTCAACTCCCGGGCGCGCAAAGTCGTGGTGCTGCCCCTGGTGAACCTGACCTCCATGCCCAACGCCGGGCGCATCGTGGGCGAGCTGTTGAGCACGGAGATCATCGCCCAGACGGATTTCCGGATGCTGGAGCGCTCGGAGATGATGGAGCACCTGGCCAGCGGAAAGATCGAGGTGGAAGAGGTGCTTGAGAAGTCCGCCGCAGCCAAGGTCGGGCGGTCCCTCGGCGTGGACACCGTGATCTACGGCGCGGTGACCGAGTATCGCTACAAGAAGGGTGTGGACGAGGACCCGGTGGTTGGCATCACCGTCAAGATGTTGGACATCCCGGAGACGCGCATCCTCTGGGCCGAGAGCGTCACCGCCACGGGCTCCATGTACACGGGCCGCACCTCGCTGAGCTCGCTGGCGCACATGCTCTGCGCAGACATGGTCAGGACCCTGGCCTCGAAGCTGAAGTAGCCGGGAACAAGGGGCAATGGTCATGACCAGGCGTCTGGTGCTCTGCGCGGTTTTGCTGCTGTCCTGCGTGCTGCCCCTTTCCGCGGCGCAGGCCGGACAGTACAAGAGCTGGCTGTGCTATTACGGCACGGACTTCGGACCTGCGCAGTACGGGCGCTTCGATCTGGTGGTGCTGGACGGCCTGCGGCATCCGCCCCTGGTGCGCAAGGCGCCGGGCAAGCCGCTGCTGCTCGGTTATGTCACCATCGGCGAATCCGACCCCGCGAGCCCCACCTGGGTCCTGGCGCAAAACCAGAGCTTCGTCGCCGGGAAGAACGAAAACTGGGGTTCGCTGATCATCGACATGCGCAACCCCAAGTGGCAGGGCATCCTGCTCGACATCGTCATCCCCAAGGTGCTGGCCCAGGGCTTTGACGGCATCTTTCTCGACACCATCGACTCGGCCATGGCCCTGGCCCAGGGCAAGGACGCCGCCCAGTACAAGGGCATGCGCGAGGGCGTTCTTGAATTTCTGCGCCGGGTGCGCCAGCGTTTTCCGGACATCCACATCTGCATGAACAGGGGGCTTGAGCTGCTGCCCGAGGCCGCGGGGCTCATCAACTCCCTGCTCATCGAGGATCTTTCCTTTGAGTATGACTTTGAAAAGAAGGAGTACCGGGCTGTGAAGCCGGAAGTGCGCCACGCCCTGGTGGCTGCGGCGCGCAAAGGCCTTGCCGCCAACCCGGCTCTGACCGTGCTGACGCTCGACTATGCCACGCCGGATCAGAAGGAACGCATCAAAGAGGCCATCAGCTATTCCCGAAGCAAAGGATTTGTGCCCTATGTCAGCACCCTCGCGCTGGACCAGGTGTTTTTCCACACCCTGGGCCGCTAGCCTTCTCTGCCTGCTGCTGGCGCCGGTCCTGCTGCCGTCATTGCTGCTGCCGGTGGACGCCCTGGCCGCGCCAAAGGCTGTGGGCAGGATAGTTGCGTCCGCCACTCCGGTGGTCGTGGGGCGCAGGGTGCTGGTGCTCTATGACGCCTCGGCCGGGGCCGAACCGGACGACAACATCGTGCATCAGGGCTTCCAGATGGTCTTCGACTACTACGGCCTGGTGGCGTATTTCCGGGATATCAATTCCCAGGCCCTGCCCGATGACGCGGCCATGGCCGATACGATGGCCGTGGTCACGGCCCTGGGGCAGAACGCCGTGCGCAAGCCCCGGCCCTATCTGCCCTGGCTGCTCAGGCAGATGAAGGCCGGCAAGCGGGTCATGATTCTGGGACAGCTCGGCGTGTCCCGGACCCAGGGGGCCGATTTCAACGACGTGGACCAGCTCTCCCGCGCGGTGTTCGCCGAGCTTGGCGTAGCCCCGGTCACCTTGCTCGGCCTGGACCAGCGCAGCTTCCGCTATGCCCGTAAGGCCACGGGGCTCATCGACTTCGAGCGCCCGCTGCCCCCCCAGCCCGTGGTCACCAGCTTCTTCGAGCAGAAGAGCCCGGACCTCAAGGTCTACGCCAGCCTGAAGCACCCGGCCCGCCCCGGCAAGGAGTTCCCGGCGGTGTTCGTCGGTGCGTCCGGCGGCTTTGCGGCGGAGGACCACATCTACTGGGAGGAGCCCGCCGGGAACAACCGCCGCAAGTGGTACCTGGACCCCTTCGCCTTTGTGGAGGATTGTTTCGGCCTCAAGGCGCGCAACATCCCCATCCCGGACGTGACCACACTGAACGGCCTGCGCATGGCCTTCTCCCACGTCGATGCCGACGGCTTCGCCGGTTACTCCCGCGTGGCAGACGGCAAGTCCACGTGCGCCGAGCTGCTGCGCGACCGCATCTACAAGCGCTTCAACTTTCCGGTGACTCTGTCGCTCATCGTGGCCGACGTGGACCCCAGGATCGCCACGGACCCCAAGCGCGCCGCCAAGGCCCAGGAGCTCGCGCGCGAGCTCTTCCGCCTGCCCAACGTCGAGCCGGGCAGCCACACCTACTCGCACCCGTTCTACTGGGACCCCAGCGGCAAGACCCGCACGCTCTACGAGAACCGCTTCCCGTACAAGATTCCGGGCTATACCTTCAGCGAGGCCCAGGAGATCGACGGCTCGGTGCGCTTCATCAGCGGCTTAAGCTCGGCGGACAAGCCCTGCCGGGTGCTCCAGTGGTCCGGCGACTGCCGGCCCACGGCGCGCCAGATCGCCCGCTGCGACGACCTGGGCCTCTTGAACATCAACGGCGGCGACACCATGCTGGATCAGCGCAGCAACTCCCTGTCCAAGGTCGCGCCCATGTCCCGCATGGTGGGCAACCGCATCCAGGTCTTCTCAGCCATGGCCAACGAGAACGTCATGACCAACCTCTGGACCGGCCCGTTCTACGGCTACCGCACGATCATCGAGACCATCAAGCGCACGGGCGCGCCGCGCCGGCTCAAGCCCATCGACATCTACTACCACTTCTTCAGCGGCGAGCACGAGGCCTCGGTCCGGGCCCTGGAGGACGTCTATTCCTTTGTCCTCTCCCTGCCGATCGCCCCGGTGTTCACCTCCCAGTACCTGGAGGCCGCGCGCGACTACCACACGGTGCGCATCCTGCGCGCAGGGCCGGACGTCTACCACATCGAGAACTACGGCAAGAGCCTGACCCTGCGCCTGGACGCCGCCTCCCCCGCGCCGAACATGGAGCGTTCGGAGAACGTCCTCGGCTATTCCCGGCAGAAGGAGGGGCTCTTTGTCTCCCTGGCGCCTGGGGCCGCGCGGGCCGTGCTTTCTCTTGAGAACGCGGCCCGCAAGTCCGCGCCGCTGCCGTACCTGGCCGAGGCCACGGGCCATGTCTCGGACTTCAGGCCCGGGATGAACTCCGTGTCGCTGACATACAAGGGCTTCGGCCAAGCCGGGCGCATCCGCCTGGCCGGATTCAAGCCCGGCGCGCAGCTCCAGGCCAGCGGTCCGGCCCTGGCCAAGCCAGCCTCCGTGCGCGCCGACGCCGCAGGCTTCGCCGAGATCCCCGGCCTGCGCAGCGGGCAGCTGGAGGTGGCCGCGCCATGAAGATCAGCGCCTGGTACACCGCCCTTTTTGTCGCCCTCATCATCGGGGCTACCTGGCTGGTATTCCCAGGCCCGCGCACGCTCATCTCCATTTACATCAAGGACAACAAGGGCCAGCTCGCCCAGGCCATGCTGGACAAGTTCCTGGCCATGAATCCCAATGACCCGGACCTGAACATGGACGCCGCCGAGCTGGCCCAGTTCTATGGCGAGTCCGACAAGGCCCTGGCGCTCTTGGCCAAGGTGATGCAGCTACGGCCCGGCCGCAAGGAGCTGGTGCTGCGCATGGCCGACTGGCGCGAATGGGCCGGGCAGTACAAGGAGGCCGAGGCCAGCCTGGAGGACGCCCTCAAGCTCATGCCCGAGCCCAACGAGCGCCAGCCGGACACCTACGCCAACCGGCGCGACGTCCTGATCCGCCTGATGGACCACTACACCTACCAGGGCGATCCCGGGGGCATGTACCGGACCGTGCAGCGGCTGATCCCCCTGGACAGGTACGTGCTGGCCAAGATGATCGCCGATGACAAGCCGCTCACCCAGGTCAGCCAGATGCTGGACTCCCTGGCGGCGAGCGTGGCCAAGACCAATGACCCCGTGGCCCAGGCCCTGCTGGTCGATGCCTACATCATCCGCCGGGGCTACATGGACGACGTCGCGGACAACCAGGGCGGAGAGGCGCGCGAAAGGATCTTCACCAACGACAGCCTCGAACGGTTCGTCCGGGGCGGCCTGACGCAGGAGTCCATCCGGCTGGCCCAGTTCCTGGACCAGCGGAGCAATTCCGCCGTCTCGCGCCTGGCCGTGGCCGTGGCCTTGGGCGGCTACGGCGCGAACGCCGACACCCAGCAGCTCATGGCCGCGTTGTTCAAGGAGCGGCCCAGCGACACCGCGCTCTTGCGCGGTCTGGCCGAACTGGCCATGAACGCCAATCTGCCGCTGGAGGCCGTGCGCCACCTCGAGCGTCTCGTTCAGCTCGACCCGGCCAATGTCGACGCCAAGTGGTTCTACGGCGAGGCCCTGCTGGCCGCCAACCGGTCGCAGGACGCCTTCACGGTCATCGCGCCGCTGCAGGTCAAGTCCGTGGGCGAGGCCAACCTGCTGCTCGACGCCGCAGCCGGCACGAACAGCGCCGCGGCCGTGGAGCGCGCGGCGGCGCAGGTCGCCGAGCAGGTCAAGGGCGATTCCCTGGTGGGCGTCAGGCTGGCCGACGCCTGGCTCAACGTGAACCGCCCGCGCGAGGCCTGGCTGATCCTGCGCACCCTGGCGGCGGATTCCGGCGGCGACCCCGCGTTCATCCGCATGGCCGTGCAGGCCGCGTCCCAGACCGACGACCCGGCCACCCTGCGCGAGGTGCTGGCGCTCATCGAACGCCCGGACTTCGCGGACGCCGCGCTGATGCTCGAGGTCGCGGACCTGCTGGTCGGCAGCAACGAGCTCAAGGGCGCGGCCAAGGTCTACGAGCGCTACCTGGCGCGCAACCCCGGCGACCGCAAGACCGCCCTCAAGCTGGCCCAGGTGCACTCCTGGCGCGAGGCGCCGGACCTGGCCTTCGCCGTGGTGGAGCGCCTGCTCAAGACCTATCCCGGCGACAAGGCGCTCACAAAGCTCGCCGCAAGCTACGCCGAGGAGGCGGGCAAGGACGGTGACGCCTTCCGCATCTACGCCGAGATCTACCGCCAGGACCCCAAGGACAAGACCGCGAGGGAAAATTTCATGCGTCTGGCCGAGTGGACCGGCAGGACGGCCGAGAGCGCCAAGCTCCTGGCCGAGGACTCGGACCGCGAGCCGAAGAATATCCAGAAGGCCAGGCAGACCGCCGAGGCCTTCCTGGCCGCCGACGAGCCCAAGCGCGCCCTGCCGTACCTGGAGCGCGCCCTGGCCCTCAAGGCCGATGACATCGCCCTGCGCCGCCTGCTGGCCGACACCCTGGGCGGCCTGGGCTTTGTGGACCGCCAGGCCGTGACCCTGGAGCCGCTGGCCGCGCGGGGTGTGCTCACCGAGGACGAGGCCGTGCTGGTGGCCCAGCACAACCTGGACCGCAAGCAGCCGCAGAAGGCCCTGGCGGTGCTGGCGCGCTTCGAGAACATGAAGCCCCTGCCCTGGGACGCTGGCGCGCTCCTGGTCCAGACCTACACCCTGCTGAACCGCCTGGAGCTGACCCAGCAGACCATGCGCCGCCTGAAGAGCGACTACGAGTCCGACCCTGAGCGGCTGTCGGGCATCGGCGACATGGCCGTGATGAACAAGCGCCTGGATTTCGCCCTGGAATGCTACGCGGCCGCGCTCCGGGTCGATCCGCGCAACCGCGCCGCCCTCAAGGGCCAGGCCCAGATCCATGCCTGGAACAACGACGCCGAGCGCGCCATCAAGGGCTTTGAGCAGTACCGCGTGCACCATCCCTCGGACATCGAGGCGCGCTACCAGTTGGGCGAGCTCTATTACACCACGGACCGCGCCGGGGAAGCCTCCGGCGAATACAAGAAGACGTTGAGCCTCATCAGGCAGACCCGCAAGGCCAGGGCGGCGGCCAAGAACGCCCCAGGGAGTGTGATCCAATGACCCGCGCATATGTTCGCATCATCGCCGTGCTGCTTGTGCTGGCCTGGCAGGCGCTGGCCCTGGCGCAGGTTCCGGCCAAGCCGGCAACCCAGGCTGGCGCCCAGCCGATCACCCATCCGGACGTCCCGGCCCAGCGCGCTGTCCGCGACCAGGACGAGCCGCTCACCGAGCGCCAGCTGTCGCTCATGGAGGCGCGCATCCTAAGCCGCCAGGGCGACGTGCCCAAGAGCCTGGCCCTGTACGAGCAGCTGCGCGCCGCCTACCCCGACGACGTCGAGGTCTACGAGGATTTTCTGGAAACCCTGGTGGCCAACGCCCAGTACGAGCGCACCCTGTTCGAGCTGGTGAGCTTCCGCAAGAAGTTCGGCAACACCTCGCGCTCCGAACGCATCGAGGCCGGGCTCTATGCCGAGCTGCAAAAGCCCATGTACGGCCTGGAGATTCTGGAACGGGCCATGCGCGGCAACCCGACCGACATCGGCCTGTGGAGCGATCTGGCTGTGCAGCGCCAGGCCAGCCGCGACATCAACGGGGCCATTCAGGCCTTTTCGCAGGTGCTGGAGCTGGACCCCGACAACCAGGCCGCCAAGGACGCCCTGCACGAAATGCTGCTGGAGAAGCGGCCCAGGTTCGAGGCGGGGGTCAGTCTCTACGACCAGGGCAAGAAGGTCACCACCACCACCTGGTCCACGGGCTGGTCCGCGCAAACGGGCGACAACACCCGGCTGTTCCTCGACTTCGACCAGGTGCACCTGTCGCGGCCGGACGACGAGAACGGCATCCGGACGGACATGAGCGCCTTTGGCGCGCGCGTGGAGCACGAGCTCACCCGCAACTGGACCCTGGACTTCGGCCTGCAGAGTTACCTCGGCCTGGGCAACGGCCTTTCGCCCATGCTCGGCGCGCGGTATGATTTTGAAAGGTATGGACGCGCCAGGGCCAGCTACGCCTACCACATGCCCTGGTACGACCAGATGGACGCGGTGGACCGCGACGGCTCCAAGGACCGCCTGCACCTGGAGTACGAGCTGCCCTTCCGCGATGTCTGGGTGGCCTTTGCCGGGTATACCAGGGAGAACTACCGCATCACAGAGCTGAGTGACGCAGGCTACCGCTGGGAGGGCACCGGCAGCCTGACCAGGCGGCTGTGGACCCGGCCCGACGTCTTTTTGACCTACACCTTCCAGCGGGCCGAGACCGAGCCCAATGTGGACATCCCTTTTGACCTGATCCGCCGCGAGCAGAGCCACACCGGGACCCTGTCCATCAGCTATCCGTTCTTCGTCTGGCTTGAGGGCTCCGTGAGCGGCGGCATCAAGCACGACACCGAGCGCAAGATCGAGGCCCTCATGCTTTCGCCCAAGCTCACCTTCCGGCCCCTGGAGCGCATGCGCTTTGAGCTTGGCTGGGACTACGCCAGCGAAGGCAGCACCGTGGCTGGCGGCGAATCAAGCACCTACAACGCAAAATTCTACTGGGTCTGGTAGGTTTATGGACGCCAACCGCCTGGCCGCACGCCCCGGCAAGACCTCCTCCATGAGCTACCTGGTCGAGGCTTTGCTTGGCTTCGCCCTGATCACGGCCGTGAACGTCATGTGGTTCCGCGCCAACCTGGGCTTTGTGGGCATAAGCCCGCACCCGTACTGGATTGTCGTGCTGCTGCTCAGCTCGCGCTACGGCTTCCTGGCCGGGCTGTTCAGCGGCATCGTCTCCGCAACGCTGGCCGTCGGCCTGTCCCTCATCGGGCGGCAGGGCACCACCATCTATGAGCTGTGGAAGCTGCTTCTCGGAGAACCCCTCCTGTTCATCGCCGTGGGCTGCGCCCTGGGCGAGATCAGCCAGGGCATCAAGAGCCGCTATGAGGCCCTGCTGGGCGAACACGGGGAGCTTCAGAACAGCTTCGTACAGCTTCGCGAACGTTACGACGCCGTGATCAAGGCCAAGCAGGAGGTGGACACGCGCATCCTCTCCCAGGAGCAGACCCTGACCACCATGCACGAGACGGCCCAGGCCCTGCGCTCGCTCAGCGAGGGCGAGCTCTACCCGGCGGCCCTGGACATGGTGGCCAAGTTCCTTGGCGCAGAGGCCAGCTCCATCTACGCCTTCGATGCGGGGCGCCTGAAGTTCAAGGCCGCCCTGGGCGAACTGGAGAACCGGAAGCGCCCCGACGACCTGCTCCCGGACGAGGGCCTCATGGGCCGGGCCTTCACCAGCGGGCATGTGGCCTCGGCCAACGTGCTCCTGGAGATGTACGAGAAGGGCGTGCTGCCGGACACCGACACCCTCATCGCTGCGCCGCTGGTGACCAGCGGCAACAAGGTCCTGGGCGTGCTGAACATCGAGCAGCTGCCCTTCCTCAAGTTCAACTCCCAGACCATCCGCATGGCCGAGGTCTTCTCCGGCTGGTGCGCAGACGCCCTGGAAAACGCGCTTTTGTACACGGACACCAAGTCCAAGACCATCACCGACGACATCACCGGCGCCTACACGATCTCCTACATGAACGCCCGCCTTGTCGAGGAATGCGCCCGGGCCAGACGCTACAAGACGGATCTGGCAATGATCATTCTGGACATCCTGGGATACGTTGAGTACTCAGAATCCGAGCAGCGGGAGATTCTCCTGTCCTTGAGCAAGGCCCTGAAGACGCTGCTTCGGAACATCGACCTGCTCTTTTCCGGCGACGAGCCCGGGCGCTACATCATCCTGATGCCGAACACGCCGCTCATCGGCGCGAAGGTGGTGGGCGGCAAGATCGTGCAGCTCGTGGGCGACATGGGCAGTGTGGTGGCCTCGGTCCAAGGCACCTTGCCCGTGGGCATGGGCGTCAGCGCCTTTGCGGAGGCCAGCAACACCCCGGAGCTCATCCTGGAGACGGCCCTTGCCGACCTGGAGGCCAAGAAGGGCTGAGAACGGGGGCAGGGCTTGGGGTACGAACAAGGACAGCGGCGGCAGGCATGCAGACGAACACCCCAGATGATCCGGCGTTCTACCAGGGCTTCATTGCGCGGCAGGCGGTCTTTGACGTCAAGCGCAGCATCTGGGGCTACGAAATCTTCTACCGCCAAAGGCTGGAAGCCGCCGGGGCCGCAACGGACCACAAGGCCATGCTGGAAGTGGCCACCCGGGCCTTTTTGAGCCCCCAGTGGCAGCAGAGCCCCAACTCCTATCTCCTGGTGACCCTGGACCCGAAGTCCGACCCCGCCGACGTCACCGGAGTCCTGCCCAAGGGCAGGTCCGTGCTCAAGATCAGCGAAGACACCCTCGCCGCGCCGGGCATGCAGGAAACCCTCGTGCAGTTGCGCCAGGAGAACTACCTGATCGCCCTGGGGGACTTCACCGGCGCGAGTTCGGGCACCCCCATGCTGAACATGGTGGACATTCTCGCCGTGGACATGCAGCGCGGCAACCGCGATGCGCTCATTGCGGAGGCCCTGCAGCAGAGCGAGCAGCGGCCGGTGCAGATCCTGGCCAGGAAGGTGGAGGACGTGCAGACCTTTGCCGTGGCCAAGAACGCGGGCTGCAGCCTGTTTCAGGGCTTCTTCTTCCAGAAGCCGGAGCGCATCTCAAGCAAGGTCATTTCCTCGAGCCTCGCCGGCAGCCTGGGCATCCTCAAGATGCTTAAGCAGGAGGACCCGGACATCAGCGCCCTGGCCCAGGCCATCCAGAAGGATGTGTCCCTGAGCTTCCGCCTGCTCAAGTTCCTGAACTCGCCCTATTTCGGCTTCGCCCGTGAGGTTTCCTCCATCAAGGTGGCGCTGATCCTGGCCGGCTGGCAGCAGATGCGCACCTGGCTCAGGCTGGTGCTCATAACGGAGATGAAGCCCAAGAACAAGCCCAGCGAGCTTATTTTCCTCTCGGCCCAGCGCGGGCGTTTTCTTGAGCTGGCGGCCCAGCGCACAGGCGGACGGCGGATGAACTCCGAGCGCCTGCTCCTGCTCGGGCTGTTCTCCCTCTTGGACAGCATCTTCGACATGCAGATGGATGATCTCGTGGGGTCCCTGCCGCTCGACCAGGAACTTAAGGACACGCTGTGCCTGCGGCCCACGGCGCTTTCGCCCTGGCTGGGGCTGGTGCACAGCTTCGAGCGCGCGGACTGGCAGCAGCTGGAGTCGCGCTTTGAGGCCCTTGGGGTCGATCCCGTTGTGGTGGCGGCCTGCTACACCGAATCCATGCAGTGGGCGCACGCCATCTTCAGCTTCCTGAACTAGCACTCCGGACTGGCCGCTCCGGACTGGCCGCCTGCTCCCTGGCCAGCACCTGCCGGTACCAGGCGATGGTCCTGGCCAGCCCCACGCTCAGCACGGTCTCGGCCTTCCAGTCGGACTTGCCGGTCATCTCCGTCACATCGGCCACGGAATCCACGATGTCGCCATTGCGCGACGGGTAGAACAGGCACACCGGCTCGCCGTCCAGTTCCGCCTCCTTGGCCGGTCCAATGTTCACGACGATGGCGTTGGGCTTGTCCGCCAGGATGAGCACGATGCGCGCCAGGGCCACGATCTTCACGGCCTTGCCCGTGCCGATGTTGTACACGCCCGTGGGCAGCAGCTTCTCCCCGACCATCCCCGCCGCCGTCAGGTAGGCCTGCACAACGTCGTGCACGTAGACGAAATCACGCGTCTGCTCGCCGTCGCCAAAGATGGTCAGGGACTGGTTGGTCAGGGCCTGGCACATGAACTTCGAGATGACGCCGCTATAGGGGCTTGCGGGGTCCTGCCGGGGGCCGAAGATGTTGAAGAAGCGCAAGGACACGCCGATGGGGCTTTTGCTCACCGCGCGGGAGGACAGGTACTTGGCGTTGCCGTACGGGCTCAGCTGAAGGGTGTTGTCGTCGGCGTACGCCTCCTGGATGGGCATGCGCTCCTCGGCCCCGTATTCCGCTGCGGACCCGGCAAAGACCAGGCGCGAGGCGCCATGCCTCTCCGCCGCGTGGAGCAGGCGCTCGGTGGCCAGGAAGTTGATGTCGTAGGTCTCGTCGGAGTGGGTCATGGAGTAGGGCACGCTGACGATGGCCGCCAGGTGGAACACCGCGCGGATGGGGCCAACCTGCTGGAAGAGCTCCTCGAAGAGCATCGGTTCGGCGATGGAGCGCTCAAAGAATGTGAACCGCTCATGGCTGATGAAGCCCTGCATGTTCTCCGGCTTGCCGGAGAAGAAGTTGTCCACGCCGAGGACGCTGTGGCCCATGTCCAGCAGGCTTTGGGTCAGGTGGCTGCCCACGAACCCTGCGCAGCCGGTCACAAGGCAGATCTTGCCCACGAGGGGCTCTGCGCTGTCCTTGATTTCAATGGTGTTCTGCATCATGGGGGGACCTGTCTAAATGGGTTGCCGGGCAAAGGTGATGAACTCCAGATCCTGCACCGTGTGCACCAGAAGGTAGAAGCCGAGCATGAGCGAGAAGAAGCAGGCGTAAGCGTAGCCGAAGCCATAGAACGGGAAGCCCAGCCAGAGGCTCAACTGGGTCAGCCCGGCGTTGAGGATGAAGTAGCAGAAGGCGACGGACAACACGCGCTGGCGCAGGTCGAAATAGAACAGGATGGTCACCGTCAGCGACATGAGGGCCTGCAAAAAGGAGCCGATGCAGCTGATGCGCAGGAGCGGCACCTGGGTGGGGGAGAGCCCGCACACGGTGATGACCTCCGGGGCGAAAACCACGCACAGGGCCGTGATGCCGCCCTGGATGATGAACATCTCGCGGATGCTGGCCTTGAGCATGCCCGCCATGCCCTCTTTTTCTTCCAGCAGGGTGGCGAGGGGGCGTTTTTCGATGATGCACTGGTAGTAGCGCCGGTAGTGCTCGTAGAAGCCGGTCTCGATCTTGACCATGAACACGGCCAGGGCCGGGACGATGCTCAAGTAGGAGAGAAACACCGGGCCTTCATAGAAGTCGTGCACGGTGAGCGGCACCACGATGGTGCGGGCGGAGGGGGCCAGCCAGAAGACGAACTTGTCCGCCCAGATGGCCAGGTTGTACACGAAGCCGATGAGGGCCAGATCCCAGTATTTCTTGAAGTAGGACAGCACGTCGAATTTGAGCTGTGTGTGCTGGTCGAACTCCGAGAGGATGATGGCCAGAAACCAGAACACGCTGACCACAAGTCCCAGGGTGTAGCCGACAATCCGGCCATACAGGCCGAACAGCGGCTCCAGGGCCCAGACCCCGGCCACGGAGAGGATGGCGCCCACGGCGAAGCCGACGACGATGTTGTTGTAGTCCTTCACCGCCGAGAGCATGATCATGGTCAGCCAGAGCAGGCAGACCACTTCGAAGAGCGCGATGGCCATGGCCTTGTACAGCCAGGGCAGCGGCCCGGAGTGAAACACGGCCAGCCCCACGAACAGCCCGCCGAGCAGAACCAGGATCGAGCAGGCCACGAAGGCCGAGAGCAGCGCCTGGTCGTCTTTCAGGTACAGCCTGTCGGCCAGGAACCGCGTCAGCACCAGCTGGAAGATGCCCACGAAGATGAGCGAATAGGCGAAGACGTAGACCACCGTGGTGCGGAAGATCTCGCCGTCCTGCTCGGCGCCGCTCGTGGCCGAGAGCGCCGTGAGCACGCCCAGGCAGGTGATGGACAAGAGCCACGGGCCGGAGGACAACAGCGCGGCGTACAGGTACGCGCGGATGTCGCCCATGAAGTTGTCCTTGTCCAGAAGCTTGCGCAGCTCGAAGCCGATGCCTGCCATGTCTTACATCCTGCCGGGCATGGCCATGCACTCGCGGTACAGGGCCTTGTATTTGCTGATGAGGTCGGTCTCGGCGTAGAAGCGCGTCACGCGCTCCCGGCCGCTTAGGGACATGGCCCGGCGCAGCTTGGGGTTCTGCAGAATGGTCAGGATGCCCTGGGCCGTGTCCATGGGTTCGGCAGGGCGGGTGATGTAGCCGGAGGGGCCGAGCTCCTCGTCCTCCGGGGTGCGCCCGTGCAGAAGCTCGCTGCAGGCGCCCACGTCCGAGGCCACCACGGGGATGCCCGCGCAGTTGGCCTCCAGGATCACCAGCGGCTGGGCCTCGCTGACGCTTGTCAAAACGAGCACGTCGAGTATCGCGTAGTAGTCGTTGACGAAGACCTTGCCGGTGAAGGTGATGGTCTGATCCAGGCCCAGCATGTGCACCAGTTCGCGGCACTCGCGCGCATACTCCGCCGACTCGTCCTCCGGACCGATGATGTAGGCCTCAATATTCTGCACCTCCTGGGTGACGATCTTGATGGCCCGGATGAAGGTCTTGACGTCCTTGATGGGCACCACGCGCCCCACGAAGCCGATCTTGAACGGCCCCTCGGCCCCGCGCTCGTCCTCGAAGGTGTCGGCGCGCGGCTTCAGGTTCTCGTAGCGCGAGAGGGTGATGCCGTTGGGGATGACCTCGGTCCGCTCGGGATCGGAGCCGCCCAGGATCTGCATCTTGCGGTTGCCCTCGAACAGGGTGATGACCCGGTGCGCGTGGGCGTAGGTCAGGCGGCTCAAGGTCTCGAAGATGTGGATCCAGAGGTTCTGGAAGGTGCCCAGGTCGCGCTCGATGCGCAGCCGGTCGTCCTGCTCGGTGTGGATCCACTTGGACTGGGCCACCTCGATCTTGCGTTCCTTGGTGTAGATGCCGTGTTCGGTCAGGAGCATGGGCCGGTCCATGCGCAGGCTGGCCAGCACGGCCATGAGCCCGGCGAAGCCGGTGCAGATGGTGTGGTAGACCTTGGCCCTGGGCAGGGGCGCGTTGATGACGTTGCAGATGGGCAGGTGCGTGAAGCGGTAGGTCCAGAAATAGTCCAGGAACGAGGCTTCCGGGTGCCGTTTGTTGTACAGCTCAAGCATCATGTTCCAGGGCGTGCGGCCGAAGACCATGTCCTTCACGTCGATCTGCCCGCCGGAGGCGTCCAGGGTCTTCACCAGGGCGAGCAGGCCTCCGGAGCCGGTCATGTTGGGGTCCAGGTGCCACTGCCTGATGGTCTCCATGAGCGCCGCCCGGTCCTTCTTGCTCCTCTTGGCGGTCTTCTGGGTGTCGTGGTCGTGCAGGTACACGACCCTGGGATCCACGAAGTTGTCGGGCACCTGGAAGCGGTACTCGGCCTTTTCCTTGGCCGTGGCCCGGATGCAGACCGAGGTGAAGGTCAACTCCGGCATGGACTTGATCAGGTGGTGGACCCAGGTGGACACGCCGCCGGGAACATACGGGTAGGTGCCTTCCAGGATCAGGCAGACGTCGTAGGTCTTCTCAGCCATGCTCAACCTTGCCCACGCCGGACCAGAACTCGAACAGGGCCAGCGGGTCCGGCTTCTGCGGCCGGGGGGCGTCGGAGGCGGCCATCTTTCTGGCCTGGGCCGCCAACTGGGCCACGTCGCGCTTCTGGTAGGCGATCTGGGCCAGGCCCAGCTGGGCCTCGGAGATGGTCTCCTCATGGCTCGCGCATTTTTCGAACATCTGCCAGGCCTCGCGCAGCAGGCCCAGGTCGAGCATGGCCTGGCCCAGGAGCAGCATGGTCTGGGCATGGCCGGGCTCCAGCTCAAGGGACCGGATGAGCGCGTCGCGGCAGCTCTCCAGGTGCTGGTCGCGGGCGATCTCGTCGGCCAGGCCGGAGTCGGCGTAGGCGCGGTACTGCTGGCCCAGGAGGCGGTAGGCTGCGGCGCTGGGCGACTTCTCAAGCGTCGCGTTGAGGGTCTGGATCCGTTTGGTGAAGCCGTCCTCAAGCTCGGTCAGGGCCGAGTGGGCGTAGAAGCGCACCTCCGGGAATTCATCGGAGAGGCTCTGGCGGAGCAGGCTGACGGCGTTCGGCGTGCCGATGCGCTGGAGCAGCTTGACCGCTCCGCGCTTGAGGTCCGGGTCGTCGCCCTGGAGCACGTCGATGACCGGTTCAATGGCGATCTCGTCGGCCAGGACCTGGCCCACCCGCTTGCGGGTTATCCAGCGGGAGTCGTCACCCAGTGACGTTTCCAGGCTTTCCTTGAATTCCTTGGTCCTGTTCTTCTGGCGCATGAGCAGATGCGCGCAGAGAAGCGCGCACAGGCAGCCGATGATGCCTGCGCCCGGAAGGCACAGGGTGAGCGCGGCGGTGAGGCCATAGATGGTGCTGTGTCTGGCGTACCATTGCCTGAACAGAAGTCCGGGCAGGACAAAGATCAGGGCCGAGGCCACGAGCAGGCACAGGGCGATGACCGCAACCAGTGGTTGTCCGCCGAGGTGGAACCGCCAGGCCGCAAGAAGGCTGGCGCTGTGCAGCACCAGTGCCGCAGTCCAGACCAGGAAAGGGCCTGCATGATGGGTGGGCTCACGTTTCTCGACCACGAGTCAAGTGTTCCTTGCTACAGTTTTTTGCGCATGCGCTATAGGCAGAATAAATCTATGCGATTTGTGTGCCGTGGTCAACGAAGCAGGGCGGACGGGCCGTGGTATCTTGTCCGGTTCGGGGACGGATGGATTTCTGCCTGTGCGGCCGGGAGGTCCGGCCTTGGACCTTCAGGGGGCGGTCTGGGCGTGGGTGGTCAGGAACCTGTCCAGCTGGTTGGCGAAGGCGTTGCGGTCTGCGAGGCTTAAGGGGGCCGGGCCGCCGGTGGTCACGCCCGAGCTGCGCAGCTCGTCGAGCATGTTGCGCATGGTCAGTCTGGCGCCGATGTTGTCTGTGGTATACAGTTCGCCGCGCGGATTGAGGGCCAGGCCGCCGCGTTCGATGACCTTGGCCGCGAGCGGGATGTCGGCGGTGATGACCAGATCGCCCGGCTGAACCAGGGCGGCGATGGCCTCGTCGACCACGTCAAATCCTTGGCCCACGCGCATGGTGGCCAGGTGCGGCGAGGCCGGGACGCTCAGGTTTTTGTTGGCCACAAGGGTGGTCTTGACGCCCCGGCGCATGGCCGCGCGCACCAGGATGTCCTTGATGGCCGCGGGGCAGGCGTCGGCGTCCACCCAAATTCGCATGGGCCATATCTGCATGGGCCGTGTCTGCACGGGGGACTCCGGAATTACTGGCAGGGGGGATGGCGGAAGCGTATAGGGGTCGAACCTACCGAACGCCTCTCGACGTTCCACTGGATTTGAAGTCCAGGCGCCACACCGGTGACGATACGCTTCCCCGGCGCGATGTGCGGAGTACCTGTTTTGGCCCCTTGGCGCAAGTGCCGCAGGCCACCTGGCAGCACTTGCTTTTTCATGAGTATGCCTTATCTTGGGCTTCATTGATCGGGCCGCGCCGGGAACTGTCTTCCCCGCACCACCATAGGCCAGTGGCCCAGAACGTGCCTGTTCGCTACCGGAGGATCTCCGCTTGAATAGTTTCACCAAGAATTTGCTCATCTGGGCGACAATCTCGCTCGTCATGGTCGTCCTCTTCAACCTTTTCAGCCAGCAGCCCGCGCCACAGCTCAAGCTGTCCTACAGCGACTTCAAGGCGCACGTGACGGCCGGCGAGGTGGTCTCGGTCAAGATCCAGGGTCCGAAGATCACTGGCGTCATGGCCGGGGACAAGAAGTTCATCACCTACGCGCCCGATGACCGGGACCTGGTGCCCTCCCTGGTCTCCGGCAAGATCCAGGTCACCGCAGAGCCGCCAGAGGACTCGCCCTGGTACATGACGCTTTTGGTGTCCTGGTTCCCCATGCTGCTTTTGATCGGCGTGTGGATCTTCTTCATGCGCCAGATGCAGGGCGGCGGGGCAGGGGGCAAGGGGGCCATGAGCTTCGGCCGGTCCAAGGCCCGGCTCATCAGCGAGGACACCCAGAAGGTGACCTTCGAGGATGTGGCCGGCGTGGACGAGGCCAAGGAGGAACTCTCCGAGATCGTGGACTTCCTGCGTGAGCCCAAGAAATTCACCCGCCTGGGCGGGCGCATCCCCAAGGGCGTTCTGCTCGTGGGCCCCCCGGGCACCGGCAAGACGCTGCTCGCCCGGGCCGTGGCCGGAGAGGCCGGAGTGCCGTTCTTCTCCATCTCCGGTTCGGACTTTGTGGAGATGTTCGTCGGCGTGGGCGCTGCCCGCGTGCGCGACCTGTTCCTGCAGGGCAAGAAGAACGCGCCCTGCCTCATCTTCATCGACGAGATCGATGCCGTGGGCCGGCAGCGCGGCACGGGCATGGGCGGCGGCCACGACGAGCGCGAGCAGACGCTCAACCAGCTGCTCGTGGAGATGGACGGCTTCGAGTCCAATGAAGGCGTCATCCTCATCGCCGCCACCAACCGCCCGGACGTGCTCGACCCGGCGCTGCTCAGGCCCGGCCGCTTCGACCGCCAGGTGGTGGTGCCCAACCCGGACGTGCGCGGCCGCAAGCGCATCCTGGCCGTGCATACGCGCAAGAGCCCCCTGGCCGAGGAGGTCGACCTGGACGTCCTGGCCCGCGGCACGCCGGGCTTCACCGGCGCCGACCTGGAGAACCTGGTCAACGAGGCCGCGCTCCACGCCGCCAAGATGGGCAAGAACCACGTGAACATGACCGACTTCGAGGAGGCCAAGGACAAGGTGCTCATGGGCAAGGAACGCCGCAGCATCATCCTCTCCGACGAAGAGAAGAAGACCACCGCCTACCACGAGGCCGGGCACGCCCTGGTGGCCAAGCTCATCCCGGGCACGGACCCGGTGCACAAGGTGACCATCATTCCGCGCGGCATGGCCCTGGGCCTGACCCAGCAGCTGCCCGTGGACGACCGCCACAACTATTCGCGCACCTTCCTGGAGAACACGCTGGCCATGCTCTTCGGCGGCCGCGTGGCCGAGGAGCTGGTGCTGAACCAGCTGACCACGGGCGCCAGCAACGACATCATGCGCGCCACCAAGATGTCGCGCAGCATGGTCTGCCAGTGGGGCATGAGCGAAAAGTTCGGCCCCATGAGCTACGGCGACGACGGGCAGCAGGTGTTCCTGGGCCGCGACTTCATGCAGCACAAGGACTACAGCGAGGAGACCGCCCGGCTCATCGACGCCGAGATCCGCCATTTTGTGGACGAGGGCTACCAGCGCGCCAAGAAGCTTTTGAGCGAGAACATGGACCACCTGCACAAGATCGCCGAGGCCCTGCTTGAACGCGAGAGCTTGAGCGGCGACGAGATCGACCTGCTCATGAAGGGCGAGGTCCTGCCGCCCCAGGGGGACGAGAGCAATGTGCGCCGCGCGGCCAAGGCCTACGAGGACATGAGCCGCAAGTTCGGCGACACGCCTCCGCCGGTGACTTCTGTGGCCGATACCCCTGAGCCCGGCGAGTTCAAGCTGGACGAAGCCCCGCCAACGCCTCCGCCCCTGGTCAGAAAGCCGGGCCGGGGCGATGACCGGGACGGGGAGTGATCGGCGGGAACACATGGCATGTGTCCGGGGGCAGGGTGCTTGGCCCTGCCCCCTTTCTTGTGGCCGGCATCGTCAACGTCACGCCGGATTCGTTCTTTGATGGCGGGCGCTTCCTGGACCCGCAGGCCGCCGTTGCCCGGGGCCGCGAGCTGGCCTCGGCCGGAGCGCACATCCTGGACGTGGGCGGCGAGAGCACGCGCCCCGGCGCCCTGCCCGTGTCCGAGGCCGACGAGCTGGCCCGGGTCATCCCGGTGGTCCGCGAGCTGGCGCGGTTGCCCCTTGTGAGTCTGGACGGCCTGCCCGCAGGCTTCCCGCTCCTCAGCGTGGACACCTACAAGGCCCGTGTGGCCGACGAGGCCCTTGCTGCCGGGGCGTCGATAGTCAACGACGTTTCGGCCTGCCGGTTCGATCCGGGCCTGCTGGACGTGCTGGCCCGGCACAGGCCCGGCTACGTCTTGATGCACAGCCTGGGCCGTCCGGGGACCATGCAGCAGGCGCCGCGCTACGGCGACGTTGTGGGCGAGATCATGCTGTTTTTCGAGGAGCGCCTGGCTGCGCTCACCAAGGCCGGGCTGCCCGAGGCCAACATCGTGCTTGACCCGGGCATCGGTTTTGGCAAACTGTTGGAGCACAATCTGGCCATCCTGCGTGGCCTGGAGCGTTTCGGCGCCCTTGGCCGGCCGCTGTACGTGGGGCTGTCCAACAAGAGCCTCTGGGGCCAGCTCCTGGGCCTTGAGCCCGGCGGGCGCCAGACCGCCACGGCTGTGGCCCTGGGGCTGCTCGTGGCGCGCGGGGTGCTCGTGCACCGGGTGCATGACGTGGCGGGTGCCCGCCAGGCGGCCCTGATCGCCACGGCAATGACCGCGACAACGGCCACGGCAACTGACTGAGCTGAAGGACTGAAAAGAAGGGGACGATGGACTATTTCATCAGCCTGAACGTCGCCTGGCGGGAGGCCCTGGACATCCTGCTCGTGGCGGTCATCTACGCCTACATCATCCACCTGGTGCGCGGCACGCGGGCCGTGGCCGTCATCTACGGCCTGGTGCTGGTGCTCCTGGTCTACTACCTGTCAAGCGAGCTCGGGCTGTACTCCCTCAACTGGCTGTTGACGAATTTCCTGGGCTCCATCGTGCTCATCATCATCATCCTCTTCCAGGGCGACCTGCGCCGGGCCCTGGCCCAGATGGGGGCCGGGCGGTTCTTCAAGAAGCCGCAGCTGTCCGAGGCCGTGGTGGATGAGATCGCCCAGGCCGTGATGACCCTGGCCAAGGGCCATGTGGGCGCGCTCATCGTCCTGGAGCGCCACGTGCCGCTCGGCGACGTCATCGAACGCGGCGTGCCGCTGGACGCCGTGGTCACCGGCTCGCTTTTGACCACCATCTTTCAGGTCGACACACCCCTGCACGACGGGGCCGTGATCCTCCGCCGGGGGCGCATCGCCGCCGCCGGGTGCATTCTGCCGCTGTCCTCCAAGCTCAAGGCCCAGAGCCTCTTCGGCACGCGCCACCGCGCCGCCCTTGGCATCAGCGAAGAGTCCGACGCCCTGTCCATCGTGGTCTCCGAGGAACGCGGCACAGTGTCCATCGCCATGAGCGGACGGCTCACAACCTCACTGAACGACCAGCGCCTGCGCCGGGTCATCAAAAACGCCCTGGAACGCTAGCCATGGGAAATAACTGGCCATGTTAAAAAATTGGAAGGACATCGGCATCGCGCTGGCCCTGGCCATCCTCACCTGGTACCTCATCACCGGCCGGGAGAAGGTTGAGGTCTGGGTGGACATGGGCGTGGAGATGGCCAACGCGCCCGAGGGCCTCATCATCCGCAAGGGCCTCATCAGCAAGATCGAGGTGCGCGTGCGCGGCCCCAAGGGCCTGGTGCGCTCGCTGGACCGCCGCAAGTGGACTTATTCCCTGGACGTGAGCCGCCTCAAGGTCGGCGAGAACCTGGTCGACATCGACCGCGAGCGCATCCCCCTGTCCATGGCCTACGAGGTGGTCGAGGTGAAGCCCTCGCGGCTCATCCTCTCCGTTGACCGCCTGGCCAAGAAGGAGCTGCCGGTGGTGGCCGAGTGGCGCGGCACGCTGCGCAAGGATTTCCGCCTGCTTGAGATCAAGACCGTGCCTGAGGTTGTCGAGGTGCGCGGGGCCGAGCGCCAGGTGCGGCCCATGACCCAGGTGCGCGTGCTTTTGCAAAACGACTTTGAAGACCCTCCGGCCTCCTGGAGCGACGATGTGCCCATCAAGCTGGCCGAGGGCGTTGAGGCCAACCCCGGCCAGGTGAAGGTGACCCTGCGCTTCGGCCCGGAGGTCAAGACCTCCTGGGTGCGCGTGCCCGTGCACCTGAGCACCACCATCGGGACCACGGCGCAGACGTCCGTGAAGTACGTGCGCGTGCAGGTGGAGGCCCCGCTGCCCCTGCTGCGCGCGGCCGAGGCCGGGCGCGACATCCCCGGACTGGTGGCCACGGTGAAGGTTCCCGGCGGGCTCAAGCCCGGCCGCCACGCCCTGCCGTATGAAGTGGAAGCCCCGGAGGGCGTTCGCGTCGTGTCCCCGAAAGGCGAGGGTGTGACGGTTACCGTCCGGAACTGAGGCTGCCGCCGTCCGGAATTGGAGGGCTGCCGCCGTCCGGGACGCAGAGTGAACATCAATAATGAGCCATGATGGCGGCCCTGGCCGCTCGCATCAGGAGAGTGGAGAGCATGCGCGACAAGCTGTTTGGCACCGACGGCCTGCGGGGCCGGGTGAACGAATATCCCATGACCCCGGACATCGCGCTGCGGCTGGGCATGGCCGTGGGCCAGAAGTTCCGCAACGGCGGACGCAAGCACAAGGTCATCATCGGCAAGGACACGCGGCTCTCGGGCTATGTCTTCGAGTCGGCGCTGACCTCGGGCCTGTGCGCCATCGGGCTCGACGTGTACCTGGTCGGCCCCATGCCCACCCCGGCCATCAGCTTTCTCACGCGCAACATGCGCGCGGACCTGGGCGTGGTCATCTCGGCCTCGCACAATCCCTTCCACGACAACGGCATCAAATTCTTTGACCAAAACGGCTTCAAGCTGGCCGACGAACTGGAGAACGAGATCGCCGAGCTGACCCTGGCCGAGAATCCGGCCTGGGATTTCCCTGCGCCCGACCGCGTGGGCCGCGCCAAGCGCATGGTCGACAGCTGGGGCCGCTACATCGTGTATCTGAAGAACACCTTCCCGCGCGAGATGAACCTCAATGGGCTGAAGATCGTGCTCGACTGCGCCCATGGCGCTGCCTATGGCGGGGCCCCGCTGGTCTTCGAAGAGCTGGGGGCCGAGGTCATCACCGTGGGCGTCGCGCCCAACGGCGTGAACATCAACGAGGGCTGCGGCTCGCTTTATCCGGACGTCGTGGCCGCCAAGGTGCGCGAGGTCGGCGCGGACATCGGCCTGGCGCTCGACGGCGACGCCGACCGGCTCATCGTTGTCGACGAGCAGGGCAAGGTGCTCGACGGCGACCAGATCATGGCCCTGTGCGCCCAGGACATGCTGGAGCGGGGCGCTCTGCCGGGCGGCGCCCTGGTGGCCACGGTCATGAGCAACATGGCCCTGGAGGTGTTCATGCAGTCCCAGGGCGGACGCCTTCTGCGCACCCCGGTGGGCGACCGCTACGTGGTCGAGGCCATGCGCCGCGAGGGCGCCATGCTCGGCGGCGAGCAGTCCGGGCACCT